>DBEYTJ010000157.1:0-16678 GCA_048181065.1 Collinsella sp. | reverse complement strand
CTGGGTAGCCGGGGTAACGCGGATGATGGCCAGACGATCCTTGAGCAGGGAGAAGTTGGGGACCTTGGTCTTGACCGTTACAGTGCTGGCGTCCTTGGCCTCGATGGACTCGAAGGGCTGGAAGAACGGAGCATAGGTAGCGGAAGCGGCGCAAGCGGTGTAGGAGGCGACGACGTCGTCAGCGGTGACCTCGGTGCCATCGGAGAACTTGGCACCCTTGCGGATGGTGACCTCGAAGGTAGTGTCGTCCACGGACTTGGGATCGTCGGTGGCGAGCTCGTTGAAGGTGCTGTAGTCGTGGTAATCGATGCCGTAGAGGCCCTCGATGACGTGCCAGTTAGCGCCCAGGCCCACAGCGGAGCCGGTGCTGGCGGGGTCGAAGCTGGACGGAGCGTAAGCGGAACCAGCGGTGATCACGCCGCCGCCACGGTTGGCGGAATCGGTGGAACCGGAAGCGGAACCTTCGTCGCTAGAGCTGCCACCGCAGCCGGTGAGACCAAGCCCTGCGACAGCAGCGACGCTGCCGGTGAGGCCGAGGAACGAACGCCTGGACATACCCTTGTTGATGATGGCCATGTCTTCTCCTATCAATAGAGAATCTTACCCGGGGACACCTAGACTTGCCCCCGCGCAACTTGCGGACGATATATACCTTACCTACCGACGAACCCAACTGAGGTGCCGCGCTCGGTGACCGATACATACATACGCTTGAACGGTATTTACTACCGTTCACCGAATTCATTGACAAATGATTCGACAGACAGTATGTATCGACGAGGTGAGATATCAGTCTTCGTCAACCCGCAGGATAGCAGTGTTGTTCACCATGGCTAGTCAAACGTTTTAGCGTTAATAAAACTCGAAATCGGCAGGTAATCACCGCGAAACAAATGATTGAAAATTGACCAATCATGTATATCAGTTGTTTAGAAGCGCGTTTAGTTTTCGGATCGGTTGGCCGATGCCTGGGCGCGCTCGGCATTCCATGCAACAAGTGCCTCGTGGACCGCTTTGGCGACATCGGCCGGAACGCCTCGAACTTCTGCAATCTCCTGCTCGCTTGCCGCGCGCAAACGCTTCATCGAACCAAAATGGCGCATAATGGCACGTTTTCTGGTGGGTCCCACGCCCGGAACGTCGTCAAGCACCGAAACCGTCATAGCCTTATCGCGCAACTCGCGGTGGAACGTAATCGCAAATCGGTGGGATTCATCGCGAACCTGCTTGATCAGATAAAGCGAAGCGGAGCCGGTCGGCAGCACGACGGGAGTCTCGTCCCACGGCACGAAAACCTCCTCATCGGCCTTTGCCAAGCCACAAACTGGTATATCGAGGCCGAGTGCCTCGAGTTGCTTAATTGCAGCGGTCAATTGCGGTTTGCCGCCATCGACAACGAGCAAATCGGGGCGCGAGCCAAAGCGCTCGTCCGCCATGCGCTCGGGAGCATAGCGACGCCCCAGAACCTCGGACATCGATACGAAGTCGTTCGCCTCGTCCAATTCGGCCTGAATTTTAAAGCGACGATACTGGCCCTTGTCGGCACGACCGTTGGTAAATACCACCATCGAAGCGACGGTAAAGGTGCCGTGCAACGTCGAGATATCGAAGCACTCGATGCGCAACGGCGGCGCAGGCAGCGCCAGCGCGCTTTCGAGCTCCAGGAGCGCCTGATTGGTGCGATCGTCAGCATACCCCGTGCGCATCATGTAGCGCATGAGGGCATGGCGCGCATTTTTGGAAGCCATATCGAGCAGGCGGTGCTTTTCGCCGCGCTGCGGCCTATGGAGATGGCAAGAGCGTTCGCGCTTGCCCGCAAGCCACTCCCCCAACGCTTCGGCATCCTCAAGCTCGACAGAGAGATTGATCTCAGCTGGAATATCAGCCGTCTCGTCGTAATAGCGCTTAAGGAAGCCCGATTGAAGCTCTTCCTCGTCGACATCCAGGCCTTTATCGAGGATGAACTCGCAAGTTCGAACCGTTCGGCCCTCGCGAACGACAAAGACACAGGCGGCAGAGATAGTCTCTTCTCGATAGAAGCCGATGACGTCGATATCGACGCTTGACGGAAAAACGACCTGTTGGCGATCGTCCAGGCCCCTAATGACTTCCAGGCGACGCTTGACGCGCGCCGCACGCTCAAAATCGAGCGTCTCGGCTGCCTCCGTCATCTCGGACGTAAGCTCGTCGACGACATCCTTGCGATGGCCCGACAAGAAACGTTCGACACGCTTGACGTTCTTGGCATAGTCGGCAGGCGAAATCGCGCCGACGCATGCGCCCGGTCCGCGCCCGACATGGTAGTCAAAGCAGGGACGCCCGTTTTGCGCGCAAATCATATTGACGATGTCTTCTTCGCCCTTATGAGATTCGACGATGCGGCGGCAGCGGCGCCATTCCGCACAGGATGCCGAGCAAATAGGAATAACCTTGCGTAGCGTATCGATGGTCTCACGCGCCGCACGGCTATCGGTATAGGGGCCAAAATAGCGCGTTCCCGGTTTATGACGCTCTCGCGTGTATTTAATAGCCGGAAACAAGTCGCTCTTGGTAATGGCGATAAAGGGATAGCTTTTATCGTCTTTGAGATCGACGTTAAAGTACGGATGGTACTGGCCAATCAGATTGCGCTCGAGCACCAATGCCTCGTGCTCGGTCTCCACCACGATATAGTCGAAGCTCGCCACCAGCTGCATCATGAGCGGGATCTTTTGACGCTCGTCCTGCAGCGTCACGTATTGACGCATACGGGCACGCAAGTTTTTTGCCTTGCCCACATAGATGACATCGCCCTTGGCATCTTTCCAAAGGTAGCAGCCGGGTTGCGTGGGAACGCGCGAAACCTGCTCGGCAAGTGATGGAATGTTGTCGTGACCTGCCACGCGCACCTACTTGCGACGAAGCAGCGCCGAGACCTCGGGCATCTTAAAGACGAAGGCAAGGCCAAAAGTCACAGCGAGCGAGACGACGCCTGCAACACAAACGTAGCCCAGGGTAATGAGGATCGAGCTGCCAAGCATTCCGACAAAGTGCTCAAGTGCCCACATGACGCCGGCGCCCGCGGCAGCGCCCAAGCCACCGAACAACAGGCCGAAGAAACCGCCATGCAGGATAGACTTGACCTGAAGGCCATGCAGACGACGGCGCAGCCACCACAGTGAGCATCCGACCAAGACCACGTAGTCAACGACGTACGAAAGCGCAATTGCCGGCATACCGTAGCCCAGCACCACGCCAAACAGCAGCACCGAACCGGCCTGACCGATAGCGGAGTACAGGCAATAGCGGCTATAAGGTTTCATATCGAGCAGGGCCGAGAAGCTCTTCTGCATCAGCACGACCACGCCGTAGAGCGGCAGGGAAAGTGCCAGATAGATAAGGAACTCCGACACCAGCGCCACACCGGATTCATCGAACTTGCCGGCGCAGTAGATCATGTTGAGCGGACGGGCGAAGACGATCAGGTACATCGCAAACGGAATCAGGAAGAAGAGCATCTGGGCGACACCGCGCGAAATGCCCGTGCGGACGCTGTCGTAATCCTTCTCCTGTGCATCGTGAGAGAGTTCGGTATAGAGTGCCGTCGAAAGCGAGGCAGCGATCAGCGCATAGGGCAGCGTGTACCACAGGCGCGCATATGCGATGACGGAAGGGCCGGTCTCGGGCTGCACCACCAGCGCGGCGGCATTGGTAATGGAAGTCGAGACAAACATGCACACCGTGGCGAGCAGCGTCGGGATACCAAGCGCAATCGTCTGTCGCAGCGCGGGGTCCTTAAAGTCGATATGGATATGAGGATGCACGCCATGCTTGCCGAGCGCGGGAATCTGACAGGCCATCTGGACAAAGACGCCGAGGGTCGTACCGGCTGCGATCAAGATAATACCGACCTGCTCGCCAAATTGTGCAGACACGGGAGCAAAGCCCATAAAGCTGGCGATGACGATGACATTGTTGAGAACCGGGGCAAACGTCGACCAGAAGTAGTCGCGGTGTGCGTTGAGAACACCCGAGAACACCGAGCCCAAGCCATAAAATAAAATTTGGATAGCAAAGAAGCGGAACATGAACGCAGCGGTATCCATGCTGTCGCCATTACCCGAAAGGAACGACTGCGTCCAAATAAAGCCGGGAGCAAACACGGTGCCCAGCAGCGAGATGCCACCCAGCACCAGAAGCAGAATACCGAGCAGGTTGCCGACATACTCGTTCGATGCCTCACGGCCCTGCTCGCGCCTCACGCCCATATAAACCGGCAAAAACGCCGTAACGAGCATGCCGCCCATCACGAGCTCGTAGAGCATGTTGGGCAGGTTGTTGGCAACCTGATAGGAGGACGAGAGCAGCGACATGCCGATGGCGGCCGCCATGGCCCACGTGCGGATAAACCCGGTGACGCGCGACACGATGGTCAGCACGGTCATGAGGCCAGCAGAACGACCAACCGTGGAGTAGTCCGAAGAACCCATATCGTCTACGTCGTCCTGAGAGTCCTCATGAACCTCATCTTGTGGCGGCAAATCATCCACGACGGCAAAGGAGCCGGTCATCGCAAAGGGATCGTCAACCAAAACGGCGTCATCAGCAGGTGCGGCGTCATCGCTGTTCGGCATGTTGTTACCGGATACGGCATCATCATCGAATATGGCATGGTCGCCAAACACCGTGTCAACTTCTTTGGCGGCGACGGTTCGGGCAGAAAACGACAGAGGGTCCCAGTCGTCATCACCGTCGATGGCCACGCCCTCGACGGGATCGGTCGAACCAAGCGGCGACCATTCGTCATCCGAAAGAAGCGGTTCGCCATCATCATGAGCCGCGGGCTTGGCGGAACGAGCGACAGGAGCGCTCTGCGGCGCACTCTTTCCCTGGGCTGCCATCAAAAACACCGCCGTCTCATCGGGACGCAGCACACGAGGAGCCTCGGAGGCGACCGGCGTCACGCTGGCGCTCGATTGAGCGGCGGCCAAAAAGACAGCCGTCTCATCGGGACGAGCCGAAGAAAGAGCCGTACGGGGAAGCGCCGTGCCGGCACCGGCGGCACGCAAGTACACGGCCGTCTCGCCCGGGTCAGCGGCAGCGGACCAGGCGTTTCGAATCTCGTTATCGAACGAAGCGGCCTCGGGCGCGGGCGTCTGAGGAGCCGACCCTTTTGCAAAGTGAGCTCCGCGCTTTGATTCTTCCTGCGGCATCGCTCAGTCCTCTCTCGTGATCGGGGCAACCGTCGCCCCGCAAAATGCAACTAAGTCATCGGGAGCAAGCTCAAGCTGATAGCCGCGCTTACCACCCGAGATAAAAATGGTATCCCAAAGGACGCATGTCTCATCGATCAGCGTCCGGAAGCGCTTTTTCATACCGACCGGGCTGCAACCGCCGCGGACATACCCCGTCGCGGCAAGCAAATCTTTGACATGCATCATGGTCAGCGACTTTTCGCCTGCGGCGCGCGCGGCGGCCTTGAGGTCGAGCTCGTCGGCAACGGGAATGCAGCACACGACATGGTCGTTGGACGGCGTCGTGCAGACCAGGGTCTTAAATCCCTGACCGGGCTCCTCGCCAAGCTGCTCGGAAATCGCGACGCCCAGACCTGACGATTCATCGCCATCGTCTTCGTACGTATGGAGAACATAGGAGATGCCGGCGCTTTCCAGCTCGCGCATCGCATTGGTTTTTGGCGTCTTAACAGCCTTTGCCATGGCACATCCTTTCCCTCGCAGAGCGACGCAAGGATTAAGTATAGGGCCAATTCCGCCGCATATGCCATCTCGACACACAGAAGCGCCACCGAATCAGAAGGAATCGGCGGCGCTTCGGTACTACAACGTCTCTTTACTGTGCGTCGAGCTGCGCCTGACGCTCACGGTCACGCTTGAGCAGCGGCGCCAAGAACTTGCCCGTGTAGCTCTGCGAGCATGCCGCGACTTGCTCCGGCGTGCCTGAGACCACGACGGTTCCGCCGCCATTGCCGCCTTCGGGGCCCATATCGATCAGGCGGTCGGCAACCTTGATGACATCAAGGTTGTGCTCGATCACCAGAACCGTGTTGCCCGCATCGACCAGGCGCTGCAAAACGTCGAGCAGCTGGCGAACATCCTCAAAATGAAGGCCGGTTGTAGGCTCGTCCAAAATGTAGAACGTCTTACCTGTCTGACGACGATGAAGCTCCTTGGCGAGCTTCACGCGCTGCGCCTCGCCGCCCGAAAGCGTCGTAGCGGGCTGGCCCAAGCTCACGTAGCCCAGACCCACGTCATATAGGGTCTGCAGTTTGCGCTTAATCTGCGGGATATTCCCAAAGAAAGCCAGTGCTTCGGTGACACTCATGTCGAGCACGTCCGAGATCGTCTTGCCGCGGTAGGTAACCTCGAGTGTCTCGCGGTTATAACGCTTGCCGCCACATACCTCACAGGGGACATAGATATCGGGAAGGAAGTGCATCTCGATCTTGATCTGGCCATCGCCCTTGCACGCCTCGCAGCGACCGCCGCTTACGTTAAAGGAGAAGCGTCCCGGCGAGTAGCCGCGCGCCTTCGACTCAGGCGTGCTTGCAAATAGCGCACGCAGATCATCCCACAGGCCAATATAGGTCGCAGGGTTCGAGCGCGGCGTGCGACCGATCGGTGACTGGTCGATATCGATTACCTTATCGATGCACTCGATACCCTCAATCTTCTTGTACGGCCCCACGGGACGCGTCGAACGATGGATGGCATTCGTAAGCGCGGGCGCAATCGTATCGGTGACCAGGGAGCTCTTGCCCGATCCCGAAACACCGGTAACGACTGTGAGCGTACCGAACTCAATCTTGGCGGTAACGTTTTTGAGGTTGTTAGCGCGGGCACCCGTGATCTTAAGACAGCCGCGGCCGGGCTTGCGGCGCTCATCGGGCACGCGGATCATCCGCTTGCCGGTCAAATAAGCACCCGTCATGGAATCGGGGCACGCCATGATATCGGCAGGCGTTCCCGCGGCGACCACGTGTCCGCCGTTAACGCCCGCGCCGGGACCCATATCGATCACGTAGTCGGCAGCGCGAATCGTATCTTCGTCGTGCTCGACGACGATAACGGTATTACCGATATCGCGCAAGCGCTCGAGCGTCTTGATCAGGCGCTCGTTATCGCGTTGGTGAAGGCCGATCGACGGCTCGTCCAGAATGTACAGAACACCCATGAGGCCGGCGCCGATCTGCGTTGCGAGGCGAATGCGCTGGGCCTCACCACCGGAAAGCGTCGCCGAGGCGCGATCGAGCGTCAGATAGTCGAGTCCGACATCGACCAGAAAACGCAGGCGCTCCAGGATTTCCTTGACGATGCGCCCGCCGATAAACTGCTGACGCTCGGTAAGCTCCAGGCCTTCAAAAAACTCGAGCGACTCGCGACACGACAGGCAGCAGACATCGTAAATGGACTTGCCGCCCACGGTGACGGCAAGCATCTCGGGACGCAGGCGAGCACCGTGACAGCTCGAGCATGGCTCTTCGCGAATGTATTTCTCCAAGCGAGCCCTGGTGTTCTCGTTCGTCGTCTCGTTGTAGCGCTCGTACAGGATGTTGCGCACACCCGAGAACTTAGTGTCCCACTGGCTGCGACGCCCATCGAGCTTTTGATAGTCGACCGAAATCTTCGTGTCGCCCATGCCATCCAAAAACGCACGACGCACCCGCGGGGGCAGGTCCTTCCATGGCGTATCGGCACTCACCTTAAAGTGTTTGCAGACCGCGGCAAAGATCTGCGGATAATAGTTGGAATTGCCGAACAGGCTGCCAAAGACTCCGTCGGCAATCGACTTTGAGGGGTCTTCAATCAGCGCCTCGGCATCGACTGTCTTTTTAAAGCCCAGGCCATCGCACTCGGGACATGCACCATAGGGCGCGTTGAACGAGAAATCGCGCGGCTGCAGGTCGTCGATGGAATGCCCGTGCTCCGGGCAAGCCAGTGCCAGCGAATACTCCAGCAGCTCGCCCTCGGTTCCCTCGGGAGCGTCGCGGTCGGGCAGCATGTACACGTTCACGTTACCGTGCGCCAGTGCCGTCGCCTGCTCGACGGACTCGGCAATGCGACCCAGGGAGTTCTCTCGAATCACGATACGGTCGACCACGACCTCAATGTCGTGTTTGAACTTCTTGTCCAGGTCGATAGGGTCGTCAAGCGAGCGCACCTCGCCGTCGACGCGCACACGGCTAAAGCCCTCCGCACGCAGGTCCTCAAACAGCTTGGCATATTCGCCCTTGCGTCCACGAACCACCGGCGCCAACACAAACGCGCGACGGCCCTCCCCCGCCGCCAGCACCTTATCGGCGACCTGATCGGTCGTCTGACGCTCAATGACACGACCGCACTCAGGACAGTGCGGCGTTCCCACGCGAGCAAACAGCAGACGCAGATAGTCGTAAATCTCGGTTACGGTGCCCACCGTCGAGCGTGGGTTTTTGGACGTCGTCTTCTGATCGATCGAAACAGCCGGCGACAGGCCGTCAATCGAGTCCAGATCGGGCTTGTCCATCTGGCCCAAAAACTGACGCGCATAGCTCGAAAGGCTCTCGACGTAACGGCGCTGGCCCTCGGCATAGATGGTATCGAACGCCAGTGAGCTCTTGCCCGATCCGGAAAGACCGGTTATGACCACGAGCTGGTCACGCGGAATGGAAACATCGATATCGCGCAGGTTATGCTCGCGCGCGCCGCGAATAACGATAGAAGAATCAGACATGGAAGCTCCTTGCCTCCTACAGCTTCAAATCACACTGACGATGAGTTTAACGCACTCGACGCGCACAGATGTTCGTAATACAAGATTCGCAGACCTTTTGCGTTGTCTGACGCCGCAGACTGCACGCTCGGTCCGTCCTTTCGAATACCGCCGATCGCCTACCACGCATCATGAATGACTCCCGCTCGCAAACGAGGGTACAATGACGCTCGTGTCACATCACGGGGCCCCGGCCCCAACATATACAAAGGAGTCATACATGGGTTGCGAGCACGCACAGGCCGCCGGCGGACAAACGTCGCCGTCGCAATTTGAGGAGAATACGCTGTCCGAGGTCAAACGCGTCATCGCCGTGCTTTCCGGCAAGGGCGGTGTCGGCAAGTCGTTTGTCACCGGTGCCATCGCCACCGAGCTTGCCCGTCACGGCCACAAGGTCGGCGTCCTCGATGCCGACATCACCGGTCCCTCTATCCCCAAGATGTTCGGTATGAGCGGACGCCACGTCCATGCCCTTGGCAACCTCATGCTGCCTGAAATCTCCGAGCACGGCGTCAAGGTCATGAGCTCCAACCTTCTGCTCCAAAACGAGACCGACCCCGTCCTTTGGCGCGGTCCGGTCATCGCAGGCGCCATCAGGCAGTTCTGGAGCGAGACCTCGTGGGGCCCCATCGACTACCTGCTGGTCGACATGCCTCCGGGAACAGGCGACGTCGCACTCACCGTCTTCCAGTCACTGCCCGTCGACGGCATCGTCATCGTCACGAGCCCGCAGGATCTGGTCTCGATGATCGTCGCCAAGGCGGTCAACATGGCCGAGAAGATGAACGTCCCCATTCTGGGCATCGTCGAGAACATGAGCCATATTGAGTGCCCCGACTGCGGCAAGAAGATCGAGGTCTTTGGCAAGAGCAAGCTCCCCGAGGTCGCAGAGCGCTATAACCTCGACATCTTGGGCACGCTTCCCATTAATCCGGCACTCGCCGAGGCCTGCGATAAGGGCGAGGTCGAGACCGCACTGCCCGATGGCATGTTGCCCAAGGCAGTCTCTGCCGTCGAGGCTATTACCCCGCACGAGACCGACGAGGCCTAAGTGAACACGAGCGCCTTCTATGACGTCCTGGTAATCGGCGGCGGGGCTTCAAGCCTCGCCGCCGCCATTACGGCCGCACGTGCTGGCAAAAGCGTCTGCATCGTTGAGCGCGATGTCGCCTGCGGCCTTAAGCTCCTTGCGACCGGTAACGGCCGCTGCAACCTCTCCAACGAATCGATTGATCCTCAGCGGTATAACCACCCCGCATTCGTCGAATCTGTCATGGGCCCCCAACCCGAACAAGAGCTTATGGGTTTCTTCTCCTCGCTGGGCATCATGACAACCTCCGAGGAAGGCCGGCTGTACCCGCGCTCCCTTCGCGCCGAATCGGTGCGCGACGCACTTCTCAATGTTTGCGACCGCCTGGGTATCACCTTAATCTGCGGAGCCAACGTTGCCTCGGCACACAAAGCTTCCGAAGGCTGGGCACTCCAAATAGACCGTCCAGCGCGGGCGCTCAAGGCAAAAAAGCACGACGACCGAAAATCGGAGCTCCGCTCGCTTCGGAAAGCGCTCGCCGATGTCCCTCGCAAGAACGAGGCCCTGGAGGCACATGCCGTAATTATCGCCACGGGTGGCAACCCCACCGGTATCGCCGATACGTTTCGCCTCCCCCTCACTTCGCTGCGCCCCATCCTCTGCCCCGTATCGGCAACGGTCGTCGGCGATCGGGCGGCACTCAAGACGTTGGATGGCCTGCGCGTCCGCGCCCGCTTGACGCTCGCCCGCAATCATAATGAGCTCTGGCACGAAGACGGTGAAGTCCTGTTTCGAACCTTCGGTATCTCGGGCGTCGCTGTCTTCAACCTCTCCCGTCGTATCCAGCGCGGCGATACGATCCTGCTCGACGTTTTCCCCGACCTCTCTAAAGACGAGTTGCTCGATATGCTTAACCGGCGCGTTGAGCTGCTCGGCGGCTTTTCGCCCCGCGATCCCCGTTGGCTCGACGGTATGCTTGCCCCGCAACTCTCCCGCGTCGTCTGCACAGCGTTCGAGCAGTGCCATCCAGGCTCCAACGATGTCATCCACCTGGTCTCGATCCTCAAGCACTTTAAGTTGCTCGTCGAAGGAACCGCCGAGGAGCGCTCGGCGCAGGTCACGCGTGGTGGCATATCTGTCGAGAGCATCTCAACACCCAGTCTACGCGCGCGCAGCGTTGTCGACGCCCCGCTTTACGTCTGCGGCGAAGCGCTCGACATCGACGCCGATTGCGGAGGCTTTAACCTTGCGTGGGCATGGCTCTCGGGCATTCGCGCTGCAAGCAGCCTGTAGCCGCGCAGTCTATAATCAAAAACGCATTCGGGCCGTCTGGGATACCGGACGGCCTCTTTCTTGCCTCTAAGGAGACCTCGATGATCGAAATCACCCAAGTCAACGCGTCGCTCGATGAAGCCGGCGATGAAAATGCCTGCCTCATTGTTGGCAAGCGAGTCGCCAAGCGCGTCCTACGTTGCAAGGACTCCGAGATCAAGTCCATCGAGCTCCACCGCAAGTCAATCGACGCTCGCAAAAAACGAGACGTCCATTTTATCCTGAGCTTTCGTGTTGAGCTGACCAGTCCCCACCTCGAGCGAGAGGCGGTCGACAGCGTTTCCGAACGTGACCGCTCGCACGTACGCGCGATAGATGACGATGAGCCTTCATTCCCCTTCCCCGTTTCCGGCGCACCCAAAGAGCGCCCCGTCGTCATCGGTGCCGGATGCGCCGGCCTTTTCGCCGCACTCACCCTTGCCGAAGCAGGTCTTAAGCCCTTGCTCATCGAGCGCGGCGACCCGGCATTTCGCCGCTCGCATGCGATCGACCTCTTTCTAAAGGAGCGCATCCTCGACCCCGAGAGTAATATCCAGTTTGGTCTGGGCGGCGCGGGGACCTTCTCGGACGGCAAGCTCAATACAGGAACAAAAAATCCCGCCCATCGCCTTATCCTCGAAACCTTCGTCGAGGCGGGTGCGCCCCGCGATATTCTGTGGGATGCCAAGCCGCACATTGGCTCCGACATCCTTCCCACGGTTGTCACCGCTATATCCCAGCGCATCGAGCAGCTCGGAGGTGTCGTCCGCTATCGAACAAAGCTCGTCGACATTCACATCGACGCGTCTGGCGCCATTACCGGTATTGATGTCCAATCGTCCCAAGACACCGCTTGCGAGCCAATCGAGACAAAGCACCTCATCCTCGCCTGCGGGCATTCTGCTCGCGATATTTTTGAGCTCCTTAAGGACCACAACGTGGCCCTCGCACAAAAGACCTTTGCCATGGGCGTTCGCATCGAGCATCCGCAGCGCGACATCGACCGAGCCCAATATGGAGCCTCGGCGGGACATCCAGCGCTCGGGGCGGCCCCTTACAAACTTGTTGCCCATCTTCCCAACGGCCGCAGCGTGTTCTCGTTTTGCATGTGCCCCGGCGGGCAGGTTGTCGCCGCCTCTTCCGAGCAGGGCCACCTGTGCGTCAACGGCGCTAGCCTCAATGCCCGCGACGGACGCAACGCAAATGCCGCCCTGCTCGTTAACGTCACGCCTGAGGACCTTCCCAACGATGACCCGCTCGCCGGCATCGAGCTCCAGCGTGCCTGCGAGGCGGCCGCCTATCGCCTGGGCGGCTCCAACTGGAACGCACCGGCACAGCTCGTCGGAGATTTCCTCGCAGGACGCGCCAGCAAGGCGCCCGGAAAGGTAAAGCCCACCTATCCGCTTGGTGTGACCTGGACGGCAATTGACGAAGCCCTGCCGCAGCATATCGTCGAGTCGCTCCGCCTGGGACTTCCCCTACTCGGAAAAAAGCTACGAGGCTACGACCGCCCCGATGCCGTTCTTACCGGCGTGGAGACTCGTTCGAGCTCACCGGTTACTGTCACCCGAGACCGAACGTGCCATGCCGTGTCGACCCCGGGCCTCTACCCTTGCGGTGAGGGAGCTGGATATGCCGGCGGCATCATGAGCGCGGCCACCGACGGCATTCGTTGTGCCGAAGCCCTGATCGCAGACCTCTAGCGCACGAATTCCAGCACGCAAAAGACACAGGCCCCGAGCTCCACAGGGAACTCGGGGCCTGTTCGCTATTTCTTAAACCGTGCACCCTGGCGTTTTCTGCCCGATGCGAACGTGGAACCCTTGCGGGCCTGCGAACGTAAGCGCTCGATCGTCTCGTCCTCAGACGCACCCTCGAGCATCGCCCGAATCTGAACGACGGCATCGCGCAGGCGCGCCGCCTCCTCAAAGTCCATGGCGGCAGAAGCGTTGCGCATATCCTCTTCCATGGTTTCGACGATCCGCACAAGCTCGTCATGCGGCAGTTCTTCCAACTGCTCCGCAAGTGTCTGCTCGGGTGCCACCGTTTCCGGCACGCCGCCCTCGCCCGACTCATCGGGCGTATAGAATGCGTCATGGCCAAGGGAGTCGCCCTTCGAGCGCCCCTTGGAACCCACGGTTTTTTCGGCCTCGGCAATAAAACTTGAGATGTCGTTGATGGCTTTGCGCACCGTCTTGGGCACAATGCCATGCTCTTCGTTATATGCCATCTGAATCTCGCGGCGGCGCCGCGTCTCCTCGATGGCCTCTTTCATCGAATCGGTCACAACGTCCGCATACATGATGACTTCGCCATCGGCGTTACGGGCCGCGCGGCCAATCGTCTGAATCAGCGAACGGCGGTTGCGCAAGAAGCCTTCCTTATCGGCATCGAGAATTGCCACCAGTGAGACCTCGGGGAGATCCAAGCCCTCGCGAAGCAGGTTGATGCCAACGAGGACATCGATCTTGCCCTCGCGCAGCGTTCGCAGGATCTCGACACGGTCCATTGTCGCCGTATCAGAGTGCATGTAATTGACCTTAATGCCCGCGTCGAGCAGATGGTCGGTCAGGTCCTCGGCCATGCGCTTGGTCAACGTGGTCACCAGCACGCGCTCCTTGCGGGCAACGCGCTCGCGAATCTCGTCCTCAAGATCGTCAATCTGACCGCGAACCGGACGCACATCGATCTTGGGATCGAGCAGACCGGTCGGACGAATAATCTGCTCAACGTCGTTCTGGCTCACCCGCAGCTCATAGTCGCCCGGTGTTGCCGAAACGTAGATGAACTGGGGTATCCTTGCCTCAAACTCATCGAAACGAAGCGGGCGGTTATCGAGCGCCGAGGGCAGGCGAAAACCGTGTTCCACCAGTGTCACCTTACGCGAGCGGTCACCTTCGTGCATACCGCGAATCTGCGGCACCGTCACATGGCTCTCATCGATGATGCAGAGCATATCTTTGGGAAAGTAATCGATTAGGGTAAACGGCGGCTCGCCCGGCTTGCGACCATCCAGATGACGCGAGTAGTTCTCGATGCCGTTGCAAAAGCCCATCGTCTCGAGCATCTCAAGATCATAATCGGTGCGCTGCTGCAGACGCTGCGCCTCGAGCAACTTGTCGGTCGCCTTGAGCTCCGCCACGCGCTTCTCGCACTCTTCGCTGATCGATTTCAGAGCCGCCTTGACCTTCGGCTTCTCGGTCACGTAGTGCGATGCCGGCCATACGGGAATGGCCTCATACTCACGAAGCATCTCACCGGTGACCTCATCGATCTCGGCAATCAGCTCGACCTCATCGCCAAAGAACTCAAACCGCAACGGATGCTCGGCATAAGGCGGATACACGTCGACAACATCGCCGCGCACGCGGAACGTGCCGCGTGCCAGGTCATAGTCATTGCGATCATATTGAATGTCGATAAGTGCATGGATAAAGTCATCGCGCTCGAGCGGCACCTTTTTGTCGACGTTTGGAGCCAGACCCGCATAGTCCTCAGGAGAGCCAATGCCATAGATACACGAGACCGATGCGACAACGATCACATCGCGTCGAGAGAGCAGCGATGCGGTCGCCTGATGTCGCAGCATCTCGACCTCTTCGTTAATCGAGGAGTCTTTCTCGATATATGTATCGCTTTGCGGCACATACGCCTCGGGCTGATAGTAGTCATAGTACGAGACGAAGTAGACCACAGCGTTGTTGGGAAAGAACTCTTTGAGCTCGCTCGCAAGCTGAGCGGCGAGCGTTTTATTCGGAGCCATGACCAGCGTCGGCTTTCCCAGGGCCTCAATAGTCTTTGCCATCGTGAAGGTCTTGCCCGAACCAGTCACGCCCAGCAAAACCTGATAGCGGTCTCCGTCCCTCACGCCCTGCACAAGCGACTCAATGGCCTTAGGCTGGGAACCGGCAGGCTCATAGGGAGACACGACCTTAAACGGCACGTCAGAGCCTTCAACGCCAAAGCGCTTAAGTTCACCACCAACGCGTTCTACTTCAAATTCCGCCATGGATACTCCTAACTCATATATCTGCAGTATACGCAGGCGGCAGGCATAGTCCTATACGAACCGATCGGGATAGAGGGTCTTGTAGCGAACCCAGGCATTATTGACACGAATCAGATACGCCTGCGTCTCGGGAAAGGTGATTGCATTATGAAGCGACGTACTCTGCTGCGCCCATCCGTCGACATTGCCCATGCCGGCGTTATAGGCGGCAATGGCACTGTCAGTCGACCCGTTAAAATACGCTAGAAGATACGAGAGATACGCACAGCCAAACTCGATATTCGTAGCCGGATCGTTAAGGTTGTCGGCCGAATACTCGCCACCGTCGACAAGGCCCTTGGCGATCATATCCTGGGCAGTCTCGGGCATCAGCTGCATCAATCCCTGAGCACCCTGATTCGACTCGGCCTCGGGATCCCAATTCGATTCAGACTTAATGACAGCGCACACCAGATACGGATCCAGATTATGCGAAATACTGGATTGCTTTACATACGCCTCGTAGTCAATCGGATACAGCGGCTTAAAGAAAGCGGCAGGAGCATACGAGTAAACGAATGAGATAAGGCCGAAGGCAAAAACGGCAGCCAGCGGTATAAGGCGATACCACGTAAGGAAACGTGTCTTAGGCATCGGCCTCCTCCTTATCCACTACATCCCCGAACCCATGGCGCGAAAGCCATGCGTCCAGTTGTTCAAAGAGCGAGTTATCGTCTGCCGCATTGTCAATCACAGTTGTAGCGAGATTGCACAGCGCAGACTCTTCGGGCTGGCAAGCAGAACGGGCATCGAAATCAGATGGCTCCATGCCACGTTGAATAGCGCGCTCGCGACGAACTGACAAAGGGGCGCTGATGACCAAAATTTCATCAGCCAAGCCAAATGCATCCTCAAAACCAGTCGGAGCAGAAACCTCGACCACCGCAAAAGGATAACGGGGAGATGAAACAGTACAACAAACCGGATCGAGAATCCTAAGCGAAAGCTGTTCAATCAGAATGGGATGCACGATGTCATTGAGCCGTGCGACCGAATCAGGAGAAGCGAAAGCTCGAGAAGCGAGGATGCCGCGGCGAATGCCGCCTTCCTCATCCAAAATGTCCCAACCGAATTCATCCGCGAGTGTATTGACGATATCAGAGCCCGGCACATACAGAGATTTTGCAAGCTCATCCAGATCGATTAGCATAGCGCCACGAGATTCGAAATAGCGGCAGGCAGTCGACTTACCCGAAGCAATATTGCCCAAGACAAATACGGTAAACATCAAGCCCTCCCTAACGCCAATGCGAGTAATTATCGCTCAAATACACTAGATGGACTCAAAATACAGCCAAACAGTAAGAGCACATACGGGGGAGCTAGGTCCCAAAGTACAACGTGTATACAACGCAAAAAAAGGGGGAGGCCTCGCGGCCTCCCCCTTCTCAGTTCAAGCGTACGGCTCGGTGCCGTCCACCGGTCAGCGGCGCCCTGGCCTCCCACGGGCTGACCCCGCAGTACTCTCGGCGCGATGGGGCTTAGCTTCCGGGTTCGGAACGGGACCGGGCGTGCCCCCCATGCTCTGGCCGCTGACCGGT
>DBEYTJ010000156.1:0-11048 GCA_048181065.1 Collinsella sp. | reverse complement strand
CACGTTTTTTGAGCGCTTGATACGCTTTAACCCTGCGGAAACATTTTTCTGCGATAGTATCTGCGATATAGACCAGTCGAAACCCGCCCGAAAGAAAGGGGAGCGACATGAACCAGCAGAACATCGATTACGTACTCCGCTCTGTAGAGCAGCGTGACATCCGCTTTGTGCGTCTGTGGTTTGTCGACATTCTCGGCCGCCTCAAGAACTTTGCCATTAGCCCCGAGGACCTCGAGGTCGCTTTTGAGGAGGGTATCGGCTTTGACGGCTCGGCCATCGAGGGCTTTGCCACGCCCGAGGAAGCCGACATGCTGGCGTTTCCCGATGCTTCGACCTTCCAGATTCTGCCGTGGCGCCCGAGCCACAACGGCGTTGCCCGTGTGTTCTGCGACGTGTGCACTCCCGATTGCAAGCCCTTTGCCGGCGACCCGCGCGATGCCCTGCGCCGCATGTTCCGCAAGGCCGAGAAGGCTGGCTATCTGCTCAACGTGGGCGCCGAGCTGGAGTATTACTACTTCCCCGACGAGCACACCCCCGAGCCGCTCGACAACGTGGGCTACTTCGATCTTTCGGTGAGCGATGCCGCTCGCGACCTGCGCCGCAACACGGTCCTCACGCTCGAGAAGATGTCCGTGCCCGTGGAGTACACCTTCCACGCCGCCGGTCGCTCGCAGCACGGCATGAGCCTGCGCCACGCCGAGGCCCTGAGCATGTCCGACGCCATCACCACGGCTAAACTCATCATTAAGCAGCAGGCCTACGAGAGCGGCTGCCACGCCTCCTTTATGCCCAAGCCGTTGGCAGGCGAGGACGGCAGCGCTATGTTCCTGTGCCAGTCGCTATTCGACCACGACGGCAACAACGTCTTTTGGGGCGAGGACGACGAGAAGTACCACCTCTCTGACATCGCCAAACACTACATGGCCGGCATCCTGGCGCATGCCCGCGAGATCAGCGCCATCACCAACCCCACGGTCAACTCGTACAAGCGCATCACCACGGGTGGCGACTCCGTGCCGCAGTACGCCACGTGGGGCCTGCGCAACCGCGCGAGTATGGTCCGCATTCCGGTCTACAAGCCCGGCAAGCAGCTGTCCACACGCATCGAGCTTCGCAGCCCCGACCCCATGGCCAACCCGTACCTGGTCAACGCCGTCACGCTGGCGGCTGGCCTGGACGGCATCGAGCGCAAGCTGGAGCTCCCGCCCGAGGCCACGGCCGAGACGCTCAAGCTCACCGACCGCCAGATGGTCGAGGCCGGCTACACGCCGCTGCCGCGCTCGCTCAAAGAGGCGCTCGACGTGTTTGAGGACTCGCAGTTTATGAAGGATGCCCTCGGCGAGCACATCCACAGTTTCTTCCTTAAAAAGAAGCGCGACGAGTGGCATAAGTTTGAGTCCACGATTACCGAGTGGGAGATCAAGCACTACCTGGCGAACTCCTAATCGCGCTG
Source organism: Collinsella sp. (assembly GCA_048181065.1). Taxonomy (GTDB): domain Bacteria; phylum Actinomycetota; class Coriobacteriia; order Coriobacteriales; family Coriobacteriaceae; genus Collinsella. Next base: position 9,595 of record DBEYTJ010000156.1, on the reverse strand, counting down.
GCTTGTTCCAGTACGATTGAGCTCATTTCTTTGGAGGCCGATATGTCCGAAAAGAGTGCCCTGTTCATGGCGCGCACGACGCGCTTCCACGAGTTTGCCCGCAGCTTGACGACCACCTTGGGTGTCGAGGTGAGCCTGGCCACCCCCGATTCGCCGACTGCGGCGCACGACTTTGACCTGCTGATCCTCGATTCCGATGGCATCCGCAGCGACCGCATCGATCAGATTGCCAAGTGGCTCGACGACCGCGGCGGCGTCCCCATGCTGGTGATCGTCGACGACGAGGCGCTCGGTACCTTGCGCCTGCCCAATCACGCGCATGCCGACTTTGTATGCCCCACGGCGACGCCTAACGAGCTCAAGGCTCGCGCGCAGCGCCTGATGGGCGAGGAGGAGACCGTCGCCGCCGACGATGTGCTCAACATCGATAACCTCGAGATCAACTTGGCCACCTACCAGGTGACGCTCGATGGTGAGCCCATCGACCTGACGCTGATGGAGTACTCGCTGCTGAGCTTTTTGGCGACGCACCCCAACCGTGCCTACAGCCGCGAGGTGCTGCTGCACCGTGTGTGGGGCTTTGAGTACTGCGGCGGCACGCGCACCGTTGACGTGCACATTCGACGCATCCGCTCCAAGGTGGGCCCGCAGATCGCGGCGCACATCACCACCGTCCGCGGCGTGGGCTATCTGTTTAAGGACTAGATTTCCACCACAAAGGGGACAGGCACCTTTGTGGTGGTTTTGACGCGGGTGCGGGTTCCTCTCGAATCTGCAGCAGAACTTAAGCCTTCCTAAAAGATTGCGTTCTCATACACGTTCGCCCGCATATTGGGGTACAACTCAACGTGAACAATGATGGCCCGCCACATGTTTGGCGGGCCTTTGGTTATTTGACGAAAGGATCGCAGCCATGAGCGAGAACGATTCCCAGCGTCCCCAGGATGCGGGCAACGCTGGCGAGACCCAGCAGCAGCCGCGCGTGCAGGTGGAGTCGACGCCTGCCGACGGCAACATTCCCTACGTGCAGGCCTACGACACGCAGACCGGTAAGCCGCTGGGCAGCCAGCAGGTCGTGAACAAGCACACGGTGGTCAAGACCAAGACCAAAAAGCTGCCGATCTTTATTACGGCGCTTGCCGGCTGTGCGTGCGGCGCTCTGCTGGTCATCGCGCTCATTATGAGCGGCACGCTCAACATTGGCGGCGGAAAGAATGCCGTGACGGCGGGTGCCTCGGGTTCGTCGACGCAAAAGATTACGATCGACTCCGAGGACACCACACTTGCCGAGGCCGTTTCTGCCAAGGCCCTGCCCTCCGTCGTTTCCATCACCGCCACTTCGAGCGGCAGCCAGAATGGCTCGCTTTCGCAGTCTGCCGGTGAGTCGGACAGCTCGGGCAGCGTCGGTTCGGGCGTGGTGCTCGATACCGAGGGCCACATCCTCACCAACAACCACGTGGTCGATGGCTATGACCAGTACGTGGTGACCATGGACGACGGCACCACCTACGAGGCCGAGTTCGTGGGCAGCGATGCTTCGAGCGACCTGGCCGTCATCAAGCTCAAGGACGCCGACGCCTCCAAGCTTACGCCGATCGAGATTGGTGACTCCTCCAAGCTCAACGTGGGCGAGTGGGTTATGGCCATCGGTTCGCCGTTCGGCAACGAGCAGTCTGTCTCCACGGGCATTGTGTCGGCGCTGTATCGCTCCACGGCCATGAGTTCTACCAGCGGTAACACCATCTATGCCAACATGATCCAGACCGATGCCGCCATCAACCCGGGCAACTCCGGTGGCGCGCTCGTCAACGACAACGGAGAGCTCGTGGGTATCAATTCGCTCATCGAGAGCTACTCGGGCTCCAGCTCGGGCGTTGGCTTTGCTATTCCCGTTAACTACGCCAAGAACATTGCCGACCAGATCATCGGCGGTAAGACGCCGGTGCACCCGTACCTGGGCGCCACGCTTTCGAGCGTCAATGCGCTTAACGCCCGCACTAACAAGCTGAGCACCGACAGCGGCGCGTATGTGGCGAGCGTCGTCGAGGACGGTCCTGCTGCCAAGGCCGGCATCCAGGAGGGTGACGTCATCACCAAGCTGGGTGACGACGAGATTACGAGCGCCGATGGCCTGATTATCGCGCTGCGCAGCCACGAGGTGGGCGAGAAGGTCGAGATTACGCTCGTGCGCGGCAAGGAAGAGAAAAAGGTCACCGTCGAGCTGGGCTCCGATGAGAAGCTGCAGAACCAGCAGCAGGACGACAGCGCGACCGACACCGGCAACGGCGGTATTACCGATGAGCAGCTGCGCCAGTATCTGGAGGAGCTGCTGGGCCAGCAGGGCCAGGGTCAGGGCTACGGTCAGGGTTTCTAACGAGCCGTTTCGCACATACCAATGCCAGAGGGGCTGTTCCGCCAACGCGGGGCAGCCCCTCTTTTCTTATTGATCCGTTGGGGACGGAGGAAACGGATCATTTAGAAACGGCAAGGGCATGGTTTGATCGCGCGATCCACCCCGATCCGACGGCTGCCGATTCGGTGCGGTTCGAAAGGGCTATTCGACCCCGTTGCGACCGGTGGTACTCTAGTATCCGTTTGAAATCGAGCGAAGGAGTGCCGCTATGGAGCAATCGAGCCTGTTTGGTGACGGCGTGGACATCGATACCGAAACGCCCGCGAGCGCGGATGTCGCCGCACCGGCCGACGTCCGTGCCCAGGCGGCAGCGCGTGCGGCCGAGCTGCGCCACGAGCTCGATTACCACGCCTATCGCTACTACATGCTCGATGCGCCCGAGATCACGGATGCCGCCTTTGACAAAATGCTCGTTGAGCTGCAGGAGATCGAGGCGACCTACCCCGACCTGGTGACACCCGACAGCTATACCCAGCGCGTGGGCGGCTACGTGAGCGAGCAGTTTACGCCGGTCACGCACATGGCACGCATGTATTCTATGGACGATGCCATGGATTTGGACGAACTCGACGCGTGGCTCCAGCGCACTGAGGATGCGCTTGGTGCCGGTAGCGTCACTTATACCTGCGAGCTTAAGATCGACGGTCTGGGCGTGGCGCTTACCTACCAAAACGGCACCTTTGTGCGCGCCGCCACGCGCGGCGACGGCACCACGGGCGAGGACGTATCGCTCAACGTGCGCACCATCAAGGACGTGCCCATGCACCTGTCCGAGCCGGCGCTCGCCCACATGGGTGCCGACCGCGAGCGCACCATCGAGGTGCGCGGCGAGGTCTACATGCCTAAGGGCAGCTTTGTTCATCTGAATGAAGAGGCCGATGCCGAGGGGCGCGACCCCTTCGCCAACCCGCGCAACGCTGCCGCCGGCAGCCTGCGTCAGAAGGATCCCAAGGTCACGGCGCGTCGCGACCTGGCCACCTTTATCTACGCCATCGCCGATACCGATCCGCTGCACGTTCACAGCCAGCGCGAATTTCTCGATTGGCTGCGTAGCGCCGGCTTTAGCGTCAACCCCAACGTGGCTCGTTGCGCCACGCCGGCCGAAGTCCACGAGTTCTGTGCTCAGGCGCTTGAGCACCGCGGCGACCTGGATTACGACATCGACGGCGTGGTCGTAAAGGTTGACAGCTTTCAGCAGCAGCTCGACCTGGGCTTTACCGCCCGCGCACCGCGCTGGGCCATTGCCTTTAAGTTTCCGCCCGAGGAAAAGCAGACCGTCCTGCGCGAAATTCGCATCCAGGTGGGCCGCACCGGTGTGCTCACACCGGTCGCCGAGTTCGACCCAGTGACGGTCGCTGGCTCCACCATCGCGCGTGCCACACTGCACAACATCGACGAGATCCGCCGCAAAAACGTGCGCGAGGGCGACACCATCATCGTGCATAAGGCAGGCGACGTAATCCCCGAGGTCGTGGGCCCGGTGCTCGACAAGCGCCCGGCCGATTCGGTTGACTGGCACATGCCCGAGGTCTGCCCCGTGTGCGGCAGCCCCGTGGTCCACGAGGACGGCGAGGTTGCCTACCGCTGCGTGTCCATCGACTGCCCCGCACAGCTCAAGGAGCGCCTGCTCCACTGGGTGAGCCGCGGCTGCATGGACGTCGACGGCCTGGGCGATGAGATCGTCGACAAGATGATCGCCGCCGGGCTGATCCATGATGTCGCGGATTTCTACCAGCTCACGGTGGACGACGTCGCCGGCTTGGACACGGGGCGCACCTACGCCAGCTCCAACAGCAAAAAGGGCGTCAAGAAGGGCGACCCCATTCCGGTAGGCCTCAAGACGGCCGAGAAAATCATCGCCGAGCTCAACAAGTCCAAGAGCCAACCACTCGGTCGCGTGCTGTTTGCCCTGGGCATCCGCCACGTGGGCAAGAGCGTGGGCGAGGTCATCGCCGAGCGATTCCTGTCGATTGACAAGCTCATCTTGGCGAGCGAAGAGGATATTGCCGAGTGCGAGGGCATCGGCCCCAAGATTGCGGCGAGCGTTAAGCAGTTCCTGGCCGTGCCCGAGAACCTTGCCGTGCTGGAACGTCTGCGTCAGGCGGGCCTTTCGCTCGAGGTCGACTTGGGCGCTGCGCACGCGCAAGCCGCAGCCGACGCTGGCGTGGCGGGCGAGCTCGCCGACGCACAGCCGCTTGCGGGTTTGACCTTCGTGCTCACCGGCACGCTCGTCAACCGCACGCGCGACGAGGCGGGCGCGGCGCTCAAGGTGCTCGGCGCCAAGGTTTCGGGCAGCGTGTCAAAGAAGACGAGCTATCTGGTCGCCGGCCCCAAAGCGGGCTCCAAGCTCACCAAGGCTGAGCAGCTGGGCGTACCCGTGCTGGACGAGGACGCACTCGAGCAGATCTTGGCGACTGGTGAGGTGCCCCAGGCTTAGTGCGCCGATGACCAAATTAGAAAACCTCCCGGAAAGGTTGATACTTTCCGGGAGGTTTTTATTTGGGCGTGGTGGCGGGCAACATGATCTGCGTCATGTAGGTTGCTGAGGGTGACCCTGCGGAGCGGTGTCGTTTCGGAGCGATAGAAGATTCATTCAAAGCAAAGGGGCCCCGCAGTGAGGTCCCACAACGGGGCTGCCCCATTGTGATGAGTTTTATACACTTTAACATTAACATTAACGTGTATACTTAGCAGTGAAGATATATGTTGAGAGGAGCCGTTATGGTTACCGTCGCGTTTTCGGAACTGCGCCAAAACCTTACACAGGTGGCCGAAAGGGTTGCCAATGAGGGCGAGGAGGTTGTGGTCTTCAAGCGGAGCAAGCCGTTGTTCAAGATCGTACCGCTCGACTATCAAGGCCCGGTTGCAGTGGAATATGACGCTGCCCAGGAGCGCGGGGGTGCAAAGCCGACGCGCGGCTCGGACAAGCCCAAGCGAGACGTGGGTACGATGTGGCATCCCAAGATCACCTGGAAGGAGATCCGTGAGATGCTCGCGGAGAATGAGGACTACCAGGAGTATCTCGATATCGTGGCTAACATGCCAAAGGGAACGCCGCTCGATACGATGACGGTTGAAGATGAAAAGCGCGTCGCGAGGGAGCGCTACCTATGAGAGCATTTCTCGATACCAATTTTCTGCTCGATTGCGTGCTTCCGGGCCGGCCGGAGCACGCAGCGGCGCAAACGACCAAGGGGCTCGTTGACGTGGGACTTATCGAGGGTGTTGTTTCGGCCTGCTCTCTCAAGGATGCGTACTACATTCTCACTAAACAGGCGGGCGAGGCGCGCGCCCGCGAGGTAGTGCGCGACTGTCTTAAGAGCTACTCGGTAGAGCCTCTCGACCAAGAAGCTTGTTTTGCCTCCGCCTATTCCGATGAGCCGGACTTTGAGGACGGCTGTATCCGTGCGATGGCCGAGCGTGCCGGCGTGGACTTTATCATCACGCGTGACCGCGCTGCTTTTGTGCGCTCGACCATCAAGACCTTCTCACCTGCAGAGTTCATCCGTGCGTTTCCGATTCCGGAGGAGTAAAACCGCCATATCGGGGACTGTCCTCGACATGGCGGTTATCCTGTAGCCGACGCTCGTTAGTTGAGCTGCACTTCATGCCTGTCCGGGGGGTTCTTAATCGAGCACAGTAACCGGCACCGTGATCTGCGTCACATAGGTCGCGGGGTCGTCGCTGATGATGTCGTCGATGAGGGCGATCTCGCGTGAGGGGCCAGCGGGGGACAGCCCGTGTTCGCGCATATAGCCGAGCAGCTGCTTATAGCGCGGGCCCGCTTGCCCGTGTGTGCCGCGGAAGCTTATGGTCAGGCACCGCGCGGCGGGCCGCACCTCGACATCGCCCACGTAATCATCGGTGTCATCGAGCAGTAGAAAGACCTCGTCGTAGCCATCAAAGTCGCCGGCGGCCAGGCGCTCGGCGCCAATCCCGACGCCCAAGTTGCCCAGAAAGACAAAGGTCTCGTGCTGGCCCTTCTGCAGTTGACGAATTTGCCACTCCAGCGCATAGGCGTCGGTAGGGTTGACGCGTTCGCGCAGCACGGCGCAGCGAAGCTCGGGCGCATCGATTGTGCAAATGGTGTCGAGCTTGGTGTTCAAGGCATTGTGCAGTAGAGCAAGCCGGTTATCGATCTTGCGCGACACGCGTTCCAGCTCGCGGCGCTTGCGCTCGATGAGCTCCTGCTGCTGAGCCAGCTGCCGCTGCATAAGGTCTACATCGCGCGTGGTCACAAACTCGCGGATTTGCGCCAACGGCAAGTTGAGAACACGCAGGTGGCTGATGGTGTTGAGGGTGGAGAGCTGCCGCGATCCGTAGTAGCGGTACCCACTCGCCGGATCAATGTGTGCCGGGTCCAGCAAGCCCATCTGCTCGTAATGGCGCAACGTGCTCACGCTCAGGTTAAACAGGCGCGCCACCTCGCCAATGCGGAGCAGGCCCTCGGTATGTTCAGTTGGCGAGTCGGTCATGGGACCGCTCCTTTCAATAGGGTCGGGGAGGGGCGCCAGGCTCGCGTTGCCCCGCTACGTTGCCAACTTGTCAAAAGCCCCGCGCCGGTTGAGCACGGTAAACGCGACAACACAGATGACCGCCGACAAAATCGATCCGCACGGCGAAGCGATGCCCATGGGAAACAGCGTGTCGGAATAGGCGTTCGACAGCAGCCACGCGCCCGGCACGCGAATGAGCGCCACGGCCAGCACGTTGTGCGCAAAGCCGATGTAGCTCCTGCCATACGCAGCGAAAAAGCCGCTAAAGCAAATGTGGATGCCGGCAAAGATTGCGTCGAAAATATAACTGTGCATATAGCCGGTACCGGCCGCGACCACTGCGGGGTCCTTGGCAAAAAAGCCGATAAACGCCGGCGCTACCAGCCACATCAGCACCGTGATCAGGCAGCCGTACACCACCGAGATCGTCATGGCGTCCTTGAGCACTTGACGTGCACGATCGCCCTTGCCCGCGCCGGCGTTTTGCGCCGTGAGTGCGCTGACGGTGGCGCCCATGGAACTCGGCACAATGAATAAAAAGCTGATCATCTTCTCGACCAGGCCCACGGCGGCGGCGTCGACGAGCCCTCGGTGGTTGGCGATGACGGTGATAAACATAAACGCCACCTGGATGCAGCCGTCCTGCACGGCCACGGGCACGCCGATTTTAAGGATGCTGCCGAGCACCTCGGGCTGGGGACGCAGGTCGCTGCGCTTAACGTGGATGTTCGTGCGGCGGCTCTTGAGCCACACGAGCGCGAGGGCAACGCTGGCCGTCTGCGCGGTCACTGTGCCGAGCGCCGCGCCCGCGGGGCCGAGCCCCATGTGGCCGATAAATAGAAAGTCGAGCGCGATGTTGATGATGCACGCCACGCCAATCACGTACATAGGCGAGCGCGAATCGCCCAGCCCGCGAAAGATGGCCGAGAGGATATTGTACGCGGCGATAAAGGGAATGCCGACAAAGCAGATACGCAGGTAGGCGGCGGTGCCTTCGACCGCCTCGGGCGGCGTGCCAATGAGCGCCACGATCTGCGGGCACAGTGCGAGCAGGACAACGGCCAGCACCACCGAGACGCCCATAAAGAGCGTGATGGTGTTGCCGATGGCGGCCTCGGCACGGTCAAACCGACGCGAGCCCACGGCGTGGCCGACGATGACCGTCGTTCCCATGGCCAGACCCACGAGCGTCACGGTAATGATATAGAGCGTCTGCGCGCCGTTGCCCACGGCGGTGATGCCGGCGGCGCCGCTAAACTGCCCCATCATGTACAGGTCGGCCATGCCGTAGAGCATCTGCAAAAAGTACGAGAGCATATAGGGCAGGGCAAAGACCGCGATGGTCTTGAGGACATTGCCGCGGGTGAGGTCGTGTTCCATGGGCGGGGCTTTCTGGCTTGGTTCGTTTAGCTACCAGTGTAGTGAAAACCCTATAACGATTGTAGAGTCAAGGTTTATGTTGGCAGTGGGGCGAAAAAAGTTGTGTGCGTAGGCATGCCTCATTGAACATGGACGGCCAAGCCAGATCGTGTTTGCGCTTGGAAATGCCGTTCACCTGCGTCGTGTCGTACGCATGTCGACCCATTCTTCCCATGCGGTACTATATTCCCTGAAGAATAAAGACCAGTGCGAGGGGAGGGCTGCGTGGACGGGCACGTGCAACATGACGGTTTTGGTCGCGATATCAACTACCTGCGCATTGCCGTTACCGACAAGTGCAATTTCCGCTGCATTTACTGCATGCCGGCCGATGGCGTGGCGCCCCGTGCACACGACGAGCTACTCAGCGCCGAGGAAATCGCCCGCTTTGTGCGCTTGGTGGCGGGAGAGGGCATTCGCCGCGTGCGCCTGACGGGTGGCGAGCCGCTGGTAAGCCGCCGTATCATCCCGCTCATTCGCGATATCCGTGCGATTCCGCAGATCGAGGATATCTCGCTCACCACCAATGGCGCCCTGCTGCCCAACCTGGCGCCGCAGCTCAAAGATGTCGGGCTTGACCGCGTCAACATTTCGCTCGACACGCTCGACCCTACGCTCTTTGGAAAGATCACGCGCCTGGGTCGGCTCGAGCAGACCATGGCTGGCATCGATGCGGCGCTGGCTTGGGGCTTTGAGCCCGTTAAGGTCAACTGCGTTGTTGTGCGCCGGCTCAACCAGGATGTGGCGGCCCTCGCACGGCTGACCGTCGACCGCCCCATTCATCTGCGGTTTATCGAATATATGCCCATTGGCGACGAGCATACGAGCTCGCATTGCGCTGTGGACCCGCATGCGCCCGCGCTCAATCCCGAGCTGTGGGACGCGAGCGATACCGTGCCGAGTGGCGAGCTGCGGGCGCGCATCAATGCCGGGGCCGCCGCGGCGGGACTGGGCGAGCTCGAGCCGCTCGACATCAACGACGCTCCTGCCGGCGCGGGCCCTGCGCGCTATTGGCACTTTCCGGGCGCGGCGGGAACGGTCGGCTTTATTAGCGCCATGTCCAACCATTTTTGCGCGAACTGCAACCGTCTGCGCCTGACGGCCGATGGCAACGTGCGTCCGTGCCTGTTTAGCGATGCCGAGTATTCGGTGCGTGAGGCGCTGCGCCGTGGTGATGATATGCAGGTACTTTCGATTTGGCGCGATGCCGTGGCCCACAAACCGCAGGAACACGCGATAATTGAGGGCACGCAACGATTTATGTCCC
>DBEYTJ010000155.1:0-27217 GCA_048181065.1 Collinsella sp. | reverse complement strand
CCTTAGCTGCTCAACACCTTCGGGACGTGGCGCAGTTTGGTAGCGCGCCTGCTTTGGGAGCAGGATGTCGCAGGTTCAAATCCTGTCGTCCCGACCATATCTTGCGGGCGTAGTTCAATGGTAGAACCCCAGCCTTCCAAGCTGATGACGCGGGTTCGATTCCCGTCGCCCGCTCCATAAGATAGATAAATGGCTCTGGTTCCTTTTGGGACCAGAGCCATTTTCGTAGATGTACGGGGTGACGGGAGTCGATGCCGCCCCACGCCCCTCCTAAGTTGCGGTGAAATACGGACTGTTTTTCGGTTTTTATGGCCCATGTAGTCCGTATTTCACCGCAACTATTTGTAAGGTTGGATTTTGATGCCGTTGGGAGTGTCGTAGCGACCGTCTACCGAGAATGGAAATATTTTTTGAAGCTCTGACCTGCGACGTCAAGCTTTTGGTCAGCTTTTGGCAAGGCCTGCGGACGGAAGCATGCGATAGCGTAATGGTATTTTCTCCGCCGTGATGGTTATGGGGTTGGCCATGCTCGATAAAGGCAAACATTTTCCGCAGTCATATGCAAGGATGCTATTCTCGGCCCTTGGAATTCATCAAGATGGACAGCTGCTTATAACAATTGATCCTTGGGAAGAACGCCGTGCGCGCGAGCTTATGCAGGAAGAGCTTATGCTTCGTCTTTACAACCACGTGTATGCGGATCCGGTCTATTGGAATAATCTTGGGGTTGAAGATCGCATCTTTCAGCTGGCATCCGCTATTGCGGTCGTTGAACCGGATGCTGTGTTTTGCGGATCGACGGCAGCGCTGCTCTACGGCATCGGCTCGGCGTACACGCTTCTGGATAAAGTGCAAGTGCTGCTGCCACGGTCTACAAGGCGTGATACGTATGAGTTCGTTGAATATAAGCGCTGGCGGGCGGGCGAAGTGTGGCGGCTCGGTCTGTTTACGCTGACGGATCCGTATCGAACGGTTGTTGATATCGCCCGAACGAGCGCCTTTCGCTATGCGCTGGGCTATGTCGATGGCTTGGCCCGCGAGTACGATGTCGAACGTGAAGAGCTGCGAGCATATGTGCAGGCAAATTGCCGAGGGTTGCATGGCATCGCGCGTGCTTTTGACGTTTTTGAGCATATGGACGGCAGGTCAGACAATGGCGGCGAGTCCGAGGCGAGAGCAGCAATGATTCTTGCTGGGGTTGCCGCGCCTGAGCTTCAAGTTGAGATAACGCGACCGGGAAACGCTGGTTATTATCTAGCAGATTATGGCTGGCAGATGCCAGACGGCTTATGGACGCTGGCAGAGCTGCATGGGCTGGGTAAGTTTGAAGACGAAGCTCAAAATGATCCGGAGCAAGCGGCGGCAAAAACCTATCGAGCGGCCCTCATGCGCGATGCGAACTTTCGCGCCATGGGCCACAACGTCATTCATTTCAAACTCTCGGACACCTACGAAGTAGAATCGTTCGGTGCCATGATGCGCGGTTACGGTATTCCGACAACAAAACCCTACGCCGACTCCCGATAGAGAAATCGTTCGCAGCCAACCTTTAATAAGTTGCGGTGAAATACGGACTGTTTCATGCCTTTAAAGGCCTGAAACAGTCCGTATTTCACCGCAACTTAGGAGGGGATGGGGTTAGCTGCGGGGGCGGTGGCGGAGTTTGTCGATGGTGGAGTCGGTGCTGCGGCTGCGAGCTTCGGCTGTGGTTTGGCGCTGGCGGCGGTAATCGATCATGCCTTGGATGATGGGCTTGCCAAAGCTCACGACATCATCGTTGTAGATGGCGGTTCGGGCTGCGAGGAGGCAGTCGGTAAAGTCCATATGGGTCTTGCCAAAGAGTTTGATGGCAAGGGCGACAACGGTGGGCTCGTCGACCATGACGTCATCGAGCAGCCTTCTCATGGCCGTAGCAATCTCAACGCGGGGAACCTTATAGACGTCGCGCAGCGTGACCACGACACGCGTGATGATTTCGGGGTAGACGCGAGCGGTGCGCGTGGCGATGACCTTGGCGGCGCGCGGGGACAGAACTTCGTCGTCGTCAAGCAGGTAGCGCAGGATGACGGTCTCGTCGATGATGGTGCTACTCATGGATATCTACTTCCTCGGGACCCAAAATCGAATCGTCGCTTTCTGTGGCAAGATACTCAATCCAGGCATTGCGCTCCTCGGAGCGGCGATTGGGGTCCCCATAGGCTTTGAGCGATCCATAGGCGGAGGTGCCGTCCTTTGAGCGCACAGCGACCGGCTGAAAGGGGAGCTTGCGCATCAAAATGCTCTGCGCGACAAAAAGGCGCACGGCCTCGGCGAGCGATGTGCCCATGGCGTCGTAGAGGCGCTCGGCATGCTGCTTGTCCTCTTCGCGAATGCGCACCTGCAGGATGGCTCGTCTTTGCGTCGATGACATCACTGGCCCCCTTAATGAGCATGCAATATGAATGGTCAAATACAGCATTAGCTGATAATAACCAATCTTATAACCACTACTTTATTGTACTCAAGTTAATGAGCGCGAAATTTATCACAAACGTATTACGTCCTTTATAAACGAGCGTGAAATCTCCCTTGGATGTACGCATGTAATACACTCACCTTTATAGCTTCTAGAGAATAATTCCAACCTGCCAAAACCCCTGCAATACACCCGTATTGCAGGGCCTATGCTCAAGTTTGCCCCCTGCAACTGCGTATATTCAACCTGTATACCGGTGGAGAAATTCTACCGAGTGCCTGTTTCGCCGCATGCATTCGATACGCCGACGCCAGGCCACGGGCGGCTTGGGGCAACGTCGACAGGGTCTCTCCGGCATGGGATTCAGGAGGGAGTGAACAACATGGGCAATAAACGAGTCGTAGCCGATTCCTCGCGCTGCATTGGGTGCCAAACCTGTATGGCGGCGTGCATCGAGGCACACGATATCCCCGGCAACATCGCCGCGCCGCGCCTGCGCGTGACGCGTACGTATGAGATCTCCGCACCGGTGGCTTGCCATCACTGCGAGGATGCCCCGTGCGCCAAGGCCTGCCCTACGGGCGCCTTGTTCTTTGATCCAAAGAACCATCGCATCGGCGTCAACGAGGACAACTGCATCGGCTGTAAGAGCTGCGTCATGGCCTGCCCCTTTGGCGCCGTGAGCGTGGCGACCACGCAGGTCCCCGTCTTGATGGGCGACGTGCGCGTGGGTTCGCAGACAAAGAGCTTCGTGCTCAAGTGCGACCTGTGCGTGGACCGTCCCGGCGGCCCGGCGTGTGCCGAGGCTTGTCCGACCAAGGGCCTCACCCTGGTAGACGAGGAGCGCCTGGCGGAGCTGACTGCCGAGCGTGCCCGCGCCACCATCGAAAACGAGGCGTAAGCGGACGGCCAAACAGGCCCAATGATTGTCAAATAAGAACCGAGTATTCGGTAGCAGAAAAAGGAAGGAGGGTGTCATGGAGAAGCATAAAGTGATTTGCCCGTACTGCGGCGCCGGTTGCCAGTTTAACCTCCTGGTCCAAAACGGCCAGGTCGTGGGTACCGAACCGCTCAACGGCATCACCAACCAGAGCGAGCTGTGCCTTAAGGGCATGAGCGGCTACGACTTCATCAACGACACCAAGATCTTGACTCCTCGCGTACTGCACCCGATGATCCGCCGCACCAAGGGCGCGGATCTTGAGCGCGTAAGCTGGGACGAGGCACTGGATTTCACCGCATCTAAGATGCAGGCCATAATTGACGAATATGGTCCTAACGCTGTCATGACCACTGGCTCTTCGCGAGGCGGCGGCAATGAGGCGAACTACGTCATGCAGAAGTTTACGCGTGCGTGCATCGGCACCCACAGCGTGGACAACTGCGCCCGTACTTGACACGGCCCTACTGTCCTCGGTCTGATGGACACGGTTGGTTCAGGTTGCATGTCATGCTCCATCCCCGGTATGGAGGATGCGGGCTGCATTTTCCTCTTCGGCTATAACCCTGCCGATTCGCACCCCATCGTCGCAAGGCGTATCGTGCGAGCCAAAGAAAAGGGTTGCAAGATCATCGTCGCCGACCCGCGCCATATCGAAACCGCGCGTATCGCCGATCTCTACCTTCCGATCAAGAACGGTTGCAACGTTGCGTTCCTCAACGCCTTTGCCAACTGTCTGGTCAACGATGGCCTCTACGACAAGGAATTCGTCGCCGAGCACACGAACGGCTTTGACGAGTGGTGGGAGACCATCAAGAACTACACTCCCGAATCTGTACAGGACATCACGGGTGTCGAGCCCGCGTTGATCCACCAAGCTGCCGAGATGTACGCCACGGCGAAGCCCTCTGCCATCATTGGCTGGGGCATGGGCGTATGCCAGCAGAAGCAGAACCTGAAGACGGTGCACACCATCGCCTCCATCGCCTGCGTTGCCGGCCAGATCGGCAAACCCAATTCCGGCCTCGCGCCCGTGCGCGGTCAGAACAACGTCCAGGGCTCCTGCGATATGGGCATGCTGCCCAACCTGTACCCTGGCTACCAGAAAGTCACCGACCCGGCTGTGCGTGCCAAGTTTGCCAAGGCTTGGGGCGTGCCCGAGGAAAAGCTCCCGCTCGAGGAGGGCTACAAGCTCACCGACCTGGGCCACCTGGTCGACGAGGGCAAGGTGCACTGCTTCTACAACTACGGTGAGGACCCGGTGCAGACCGAGCCCGATTCGGCCGGTATGCGCAAGACGCTCTCCGAGCTGGATCTGTTCATCTGCCAGGACATCTTTATGACGCAGACGACTATGCTCGCCGACGTCATCCTGCCTGCCACCTCTTGGGGCGAGCACGAGGGTGTCTTTACCGCGTCTGACCGTAGCTTCCAGCACTTTGACGCGGCCGTTCCGCCCAAGGGCGAGTGCCGCCACGACTGGGAGATCTTCGCGGACCTGTCTACGCGTATGGGTTATCCCATGCACTACGACAACACCGAGCAGATCTGGAACGAGTGCATTAGCCTGTGCCCCAACTTTGTGGGCGCGACTTACGAGAAGATGGCTCCCGAGGGCGGTTACGCCCAGTGGCCGGTCAAGAGCACTGATGTGAACGACCACGGTACGCCCGACATGTTCGCTGGTGGCAAGTTCACCACCAAGGACGGCCGCGCCAACCTGATGGCGCACGACTGGGAGGCGTCCTCCGAGCTTCCCGATGATGAGTACCCGCTCATCCTGTGCACCGTCCGCGAGGTCGGCCACTACAGCTGCCGCTCGATGACCGGTAACTGCAAGACGCTGGCGCTGCTCGCCGACGAGCCCGGTTTTGTCCGTATGAATCCCGCGGACGCCCAGGCGCGCGGCATCAAGAACGGCGACATCGTCTCGATCCACAGCCGCCGCGGCCAGGTATACAGCCGCGCCGACGTGAGCGACCGTATCAACAAGGGCACGGTCTACATGACCTACCAGTGGTGGATCGGCAAGTGCAACGAGCTGACCATGCACAAGGTCGACCCGGTCTCGCATACGCCCGAGGACAAGTTCTCCGCCTGCCAGGTCGACGCTATCGCCGACCAGGTCTGGGCCGAGGGCGAGGTGGAGCGTCAGTACACCGAGCTCAAGCAGGCTCTGGTTGACGCCGCCGCTCCTCAGGACGTTGAGCCCGGCGCCGCCAAGTTCGACGACGAGGCACACGTGAATCAAATCGTGTAGTCCCGTTCTCGTTGGCTTTTTGGGCCGGGCGTCCCGTACGTTCGGGAGCCCGGCCCGTTATTTTGAAAGGAAGTGGGGATGAACCGCTTCATCGACATCAACCCGGAGAGGTGCATCGGCTGCGGAACATGCCAGTCCGCCTGTGCCGACGCCCACCGGATGCAGGGTCTTCAGGATACGCCGCGCCTGGCGCTCGTGAAGACCGGCGGTATTTCGGCCGCCCTTGCCTGCCACCATTGCGAGGGTGCCCCCTGCGCCGAGGTTTGCCCGGTGAATGCCATCGAGCACGATGGCGATCGCATCCACGTCAAGGAGCAGGAGTGCATCGGGTGCAGGCTGTGCGCCATCGCGTGCCCCTTCGGAGCCATCCATCCCGATGGCACGTCTATCGCCGGTGTCGCAGGCATGTGCGACCCGACGCCTTCGTATCCTAAGTCCCTGAGCAGCCTGCTTACGTGGGCTCCCGGCCAGTACACCTGCGCTGTCAAGTGCGACCTGTGCGCCTTCGATCCGGACGGCCCGCATTGTGTGGCGGCGTGCCCCACCAAGGCGCTGACCGTCATGGGCGGCGCGGCCGATCGCGAGCTCGACGAGGCCAAGCGCCTGCGCTCGATCGAAAACGGTCCGGTCGTCGACGTTACCGCTGTGGCCCAGGGCCTGTCCGAGAAAGCAGAAGGGAGCGTAAACAATGGATAGCATGACGCTGTTTATCGCATCGCTTGCCGTCTCGTGCATCGGTGCGCTCGCCTCGGTTCTGCTGATCAAGGCCGATAACGCCGCCAAGACCGCCGGCTGCCTTATCGGCGCCGTCGCCGCGGTGCTTTCGTTTGTGGCCGGTATCCAGGCCGTGCTGGGCGATGTCACGTCGGTCGACACCATCGTGTTTTTCCCGTTTGCCCATTTCCAGCTGCTGCTCAATCAGCTGTCCGGCCTGTTCGTGGCGCTCATCTCGGTGCTCGCGTTTGCCGGTTCGATCTACGGCCTCAACTACTTTGATGAGTACCCGGGCAAAAAGGGCCGCGCCGGCTTCTTCTTTAACACCTTCGTGGCGTCCATGATGCTCGTCATCACCGCCGACAACGTGTTTTGGTTCCTGGTCGCCTTTGAGCTCATGTCGCTGACCTCGTACTTCCTGGTCGTGATCGAGGAGAACGAGAACTCCATCCATGGCGGTTGGCTCTACTTTGTGATCGCGCACGTGGGCTTTGTGCTCATTATGGCGAGCTTCCTCACCATGACCAACTTCGCCGGCGGCTCGTTTTCCTTTGCGGATTTCCGCGCTACGCAGTTTAGCCCCGCGGTCGCATCCGTGTGCTTCGTGCTCGCCTTCTTTGGCTTTGGCGCCAAGGCCGGTATCATCCCGCTGCACGGCTGGCTGCCCAAGGCACATCCCGAGGCGCCGTCCAACGTGTCGGCCCTCATGTCCGGCGGCATGATCAAGATCGGTATCTTCGGTATCCTCAAGGTCGGCCTCGATCTGCTCTCCGCCTCGGGCGTTCAGGTCTGGTGGGGCCTTATGGTCATGGTCTTCGGTGCGATCTCGTCGGTCCTCGGCGTGGCCTTCGCCCTGCAGGAGCATGACATCAAGCGCCTGCTGGCCTATCACTCCGTCGAGAACATCGGCATTATTCTGCTCGGCGTCGGCGCCTCCATGGCCGCCGTGGCGCTCAACTCGGTCGGCATCGCCGTCCTGGCTCTGATGGCCGCCCTCTACCACACGTTTAACCACGCGATGTTTAAGGGCGAGCTGTTCTTGGGCGCCGGTGCGCTGCTGTACTCCACGGGTACGCGCAATATGGAGAAGATGGGCGGCCTGTTCCGTCGTATGCCGGCAACGGCCATCTGCTTCCTCGTTGGCGCGCTTGCCATCTCGGCCATCCCGCCCTTCAACGGCTTTGTGTCCGAGTGGTTTACCTACCAGTCGCTGTTTAACGCCGCCATGCAGGGCGACAAGGCCGTTATGATCGTGGCCGTGTTCGCTGCCGTCGCGCTTGCCATTACCGGCGCGCTGGCTGTCACGTGCTTCGTCAAGGCCTATGGCGTCTCCTTTGCCTCCGCGCCCCGCTCCGAGGCCGCGGCCAATGCCAAGGAGGTTCCCGCCCCCATGGTGTTTGCGCAGGGCCTGCTCGCGGCCATCTGCGTCGTGCTGGGCATTGGCGCTCCCGTGATCGCTCCCGTGCTGGTCGATGTCGCCGCGTCCGTGCTGCATCCGTACGGTGGCGTGTTTGCCGCCGAGGGCATGGAGCTCATGAACCAGTACTCCGGCGCTGCCACCTCCACGCCCGCGATCGCCATTGCGCTCGTGGTGCTCGTCGGCCTTGCCTGCGGTTATCGCAAGCTCAAGACCGTCGGCAAGGTGCAGAAGTCCCAGCCGTGGGCATGCGGCTATGCTCCCAACGAGCATATGCCCGTCGTGGCCACGACCTTTGCCTCCGAGGTGTCCTGGTTTATGCAGCCGCTCTACACGCTGCGCGACCGCTGCACGGCCGTCTGCTGGTCCATCGCGCACTTCTTCCAGAAGCTCACCGGTGTGGCCGAGGCTGTGGAGCCCGTACCCGACAAGGTTCTCGTCGATGCCCCGCATAAGGGTGTCGAGAAGCTCGCCGACCTCGCGACTAAGCTCGAGGGCGGCAACTACAGCATCTATATCTGCTACATCGTCGCGGCACTCGTGGTGTTCCTCGTGCTCGCCGTGCAAATGGGTTAAGGAGGGGAGAGCATGAACAACATCGTACTTGCCGTTCTGCAGGGCGTGGTCGTCATGGCCGTCGCACCGTTCTTCTCCGGTCTCGGCCGCGTGATCCGCGCCAAGATGCACAACCGTCGCGGCCCCAGCATCATGCAGGACTACCGCGACCTGGCCAAGCTCTTTGCGCGCCCCGAGTCCCAGAGCGAGGATGCGAGCTTTGCGCTGCGCATCATGCCGCCGCTGTTCTTCGCCGTCGCCTTTATGCTCGCGATGGGTTTGCCGCTCTTTACGGCACAAAGCCCCATCCCGGTCTTTGGTGACGCCATCACCATCATGTACAGCCTGGCGCTCGCCCGCTTCTTCTTCGCCCTCTGCGGTGTGGATTCGTCCAACGCCTACGCCGGTATCGGCGGCGTCCGCGAGCTGCTCATGAGCGTGCTCATCGAGCCGTCCATGCTGCTGGCGCTGTTTGCCGCCGCCCTGGTGTGCGGCTCCACCGACATCGCCACCATGGGTCAGCACATCATGACGGGCGCCATCGAAGCGCCGGTCGCCGTGATCCTCGCCGGCATCGCCTTTGCGATTGCCTGCTACATGGAACTCGGCAAGCTGCCGTTTGATCAGGCCGAGGCCGAGCAGGAGCTCCAGGAAGGTCCGCTTGCCGAGCTTTCCGGCCCGTCGCTCGCCATGGCCAAGCTTGCCATGTCCATGAAGCAGGTCCTGGTCGTCGCTTGGTTCTGCGCGATCTTCGTCCCCTGGGGCGAGCCCGCGACCGTGGGCGCCGCCGCCGTTCTGGGTGCAGTCATCTTCTTGGTGAAGTGCCTGATCGACTTTGTCGTATGCGGCGTGATCGAGAACTCCTGCTCGCGTTCGCGCTTTAAGGTGCTTGGCAATCAGACCTGGGCTGTCGTTGGCATCGCCGTTCTGGCGTTTGTCTTCGTGGTCGTCGGCGTGTAGGAGAAGGGAGAAACAATGTCATTTGCAGTCAGTCTGTCCCTTCTCGGCTTGGTCGCTATCGCGGCCCCGATGGTGGCCTCGGTGCTCGTCGCCCTGTTCCCCCGTCCGTACGCCAAGTGGTTCAGCGTTTTGGGTGCCGCCGTCTCGACGGTCTGCACCATCGCCCTCGCCGCGAATTTCGCTGGCGCCGGCATGCCCGACACGCAGGTCCCCCTGATCTCGTTTGGGCAGACCCTCGTCATGGGATTCACCTTCGATCGCATGAGCACGCTGCTCGCGCCCGCCTTTGTGGGTATCGGCTTGCTTGTCGTGATCTATTCGATCCCCTATATGAGCGAGAATAACCGTGAGCATCCCGACGCGCCGCGTCGTCGCTTCTACGCGTACCTCGCGACCTTCATCGGCGCCATGGCCGGCCTTGTGTACAGCTCGACCCTTTTGGGCCAGCTCGTGTTCTTTGAGATCACGGGTGCGTGCTCTTGGGGCCTCATTAGCTACTACATGACGCCTACGGCCAAGAAGGCCGGCATGAAGGCCCTGATCATCACGCATATCGGTGCGCTCGGCCTGTATCTGGGCGCCGCCATCGTGTTTGCCCACACCGGCACCTTCGCCATCACCGCGATTGCCGGCCTCGACGCCAAGCTCAAGGCTATCGTCCTTTTGCTCGTGCTGTTTGCGGCCTGGGCCAAGTCCGCACAGGTTCCCATGTACATGTGGCTGCCTTCGGCCATGGAGGCGCCGACGCCTGTTTCGGCCTACCTGCATGGCGCCTCGATGGTCAAAGTCGGCGTGTGCGTGTTCGCACGCGCGCTCGTCTCTGCCGGCGAGATTCCCGAGATCGTGGGCTGGGTCGCCATTATCGACGCCATGGTCACCATGCTCTTTGGTTTCCTGATGTACCTGCCGCAAAAGGACATGAAGCGTCTGCTGGCCTTCTCCACGATCGCCCAGCTCTCCTATGTGTTCTTTGGTCTGGGCCTTTCGGTCTTTGGCAGCCAGCTGGCCTTTGATGGCGCCGTGTGCCACATCTTTAACCACGCTTTCGCCAAGACGCTGTTCTTCCTGATCGCCGGTTCGTTCTCCTTTACCCTCGGCACGCGTATGCTGCCCAAGCTTCGCGGCATCGTAAAGAAGTACCCGATCTCGGGCGTGGGCTTTGGTGTCGCGGCGCTCGCCATTGCCGGCGTGCCGCCTATGAACACGTTCTTCTCGAAGTTCCAGATCATCGCCGGCGGCTTCTCCGTGGGTGCCGGCAACGTCGCGATTCTGGTGCTCGTGTGCATCATGGTCGCCGAAACCGTCGCCACCTTTGCCTGGTTCCTCAAGTGGATGGGCTATTGCCTGCCCGGCGAGCCGAGCGACGAGGTCGCTGCGGGAGCCCCGCTTCCCCGCGCGATGGCGTTCGTGTTCATCGTGCTCATCATCATGGTTATCGTCAGCGGCCCGCTTTCGGCCAGCTGGATCGGTTAGGAGGTAGAACGACATGGGTTATTCGATCGTCAACATCCTTGGCGGCCTTCTGATCGTCACGTCCACCATGGTGGTCGTCTCAAAGAACATCAAGCACGCCATCAGCTGGTATGCGGTGCAGTCGCTGGTGCTCGTGGGGCTGCTCGCTACGCTCGGTGTCACCACCGGTGCGCAGGAGCTGCTTATGTGGGCTGGATCTGCCTTTATCACCAAGGTCGTCCTGGTCCCTTATATCCTCAACCGTGCGTACAAGAAGATGGGCGAGCCGAGCGACGCATCGCTCAAGGCCGGCCTTAAGCCCGCGTGGGCCATCTGCATCATCGCCGTCGAGGTCGCGATCTGCTTTGCCGTCGTGACGCAGATCAGCCTGCCCACGGCCGAGGTCGCTACGCCTGCGCTCGCTATTAGCTTCGCTCACTTCTTTGTGGGCCTCACCTGCATCATCTCGCAGCGCAACATCATGAAGCAGATCTTTGGATACTGCCTTATGGAAAACGGCAGCCATGTGACGCTCGCGCTTTTGGCCCCCACCGCTCCCGAGATCATCGAGATCGGTATCGCCACCGACGCCATCTTTGCCGTCATCATCATGTCCATCGTCGTGCGTCGCATTTGGGACGACTCCCACTCGCTCGATGCGCGCGACCTGTCCGAGCTGAGGGGGTAGTCCATGGAAACGTTGATTCTCGCCCTGCTCGCGACTCCTTTGGTGTTCTCGCTGGTCATGGCGTTTTTGCCCAAGAACACGTCCTATAACGTGTTTGCCGGTCTCAACCTGGTCTCCGTCGCAGCCGTTCTGGTGCTGTCGATTGTGACGGCCGGTGACGTCCTTATGAGCGGCGACACCGCGAGCGCTCTTGGCCTGTGGTTCCACCTCGATTCGCTGGGCGCCATCTTTGTGCTGCTCATCGGCTTTATCGGTTTTCTTACGGGGCTGTTCTCGCTGCCCTATGTAAAGGCCGATATCGAGGAGGGCTCCATGCCCGCCGAGCGCGCCAAGCAGTATTTTGCGCTGTTTAGCCTGTTTGTGTTCACCATGCTGCTCGCGTGCCTTTCCAACAACATGATCCTCACGTGGGCCGCCGTGGAGGCAACCACGCTTTCCACCGTGTTCCTCGTGGGTATCTACAAGAACAAGACGGCCCTCGAGGCTTCTTGGAAGTATGCGATGGTCTGCACCGCCGGCGTGGCCTTCGGCCTGTTCGGTACGCTGCTGATCTACGCCAACGCCGCCGACGTGATTCCCAACGCCCACGAGGCCGCATTCCTGTCGTGCGTGCTGCCGTATGCCGACCAGTTCGACCCGACGCTCATGCGCCTCGCCTTTGCGTTTGTCGTGATCGGCTTTGGCACCAAGGCCGGCCTGTTCCCCATGCACACTTGGCTGCCCGATGCCCACTCCCAGGCCCCGAGCCCCGTCTCGGCCCTGCTCTCGGGCGTGCTGCTTAAGTGCGCCATGCTTGTGATCATGCGCTTCTACGGCTTTACGATCCAGACCGTGGGCGCCGAGTATCCGCAGCTTTTGCTGCTGATCGTCGGCACGCTGTCCATTTTGGTGGCGGCACTCTCGATGTTTCGCCAGGACGACCTCAAGCGCCGCTTTGCGTACTCGTCTGTGGAGAACGTGGGCGTTATCGCCCTGTGCCTGGGTATCGGTGGCCCGCTGGGTATCGCCGCGGCCCTGCTGCACTGCGTGTTCCACGGCTTTACCAAGACGCTTGCCTTCTGCGTGTCCGGCAACATCCAGCACGCCTTTGGCACGCGTAGCCTGGCCAAGATCCAGGGCGTCGTCGAGGTTGCCCCCGCAACCGCCGCGCTCGCCGTCCTGGCGCTGCTCGGTCTTGGTGCCTTCCCGCCCTTTGGCATGTTTATCTCCGAGTTCCTGACTTTTGTCGCCGGTGTTACCGCCGGTCCCATGTGGCTGGTCGTCGTCGCCCTCGGTCTTACCGTGGCCATCTCCGCGCTCACCCGCATCGCGCTCAAGTCGGTATTCGGCCATGCGCCCCGGGGCATGGGCAAGCATGAGGCCCCGGCGCTCATGCTTATCCCCGAAATCATCCTGGCCGTCATGATCTTGTGGTTTGGCATCGCCACCCCGCTGCCCCTCGTGCACGGTGTGGAGACCGCGACCGGCATCGTACTCGAGCAGAGCACCGAGGAGCTTCACGCGACGCCGATGTACCGCGCTGTGTTCGGTACCGAGACCGCTCAGAGCGAGGTGGAGTAACGAATGATTGAAACTGAGAACAAGGTGTATGCCCGTCGCTGCGAGAGCCATGTCGAGGCCCTGCGCCGCGCCGTTCCGGGCTGCATCGAGAAGGTCGAGTGGCAGTGCGAGGACCAGCTGACGATTACCGTCAAGCAGGACAAACTGCCCGAGGCCGTCCACTACCTGTATTACGAGCGCTACGGCTGGATTCCCGTGATCATCGGCAACGATGAGCGCAGCCTGTGCGGCCGTTACGCCGTGTACTACGTCATCTCCATGGAGGGGGAGGATCCCGGCTGGGTGACCGTGCGCACCGAGGTCGATCCCGCCAAGATGACGTTCCCGTCCGTGACGCCGTTCGTCCCCGCCTGCGTGTGGGGCGAGCGCGAGCTGCGCGACATGTTCGGCCTGATCCCCGAGGGTCTGCCCGACCGTCGTCGCCTGGTGCTGCCCGACGATTGGCCCAGCGGCCTGTACCCGCTGCGCAAGGACTCCATGGACTACCGCTTCCGTCCCGCTCCCGCGAGTGACATGGAAAACTACGAGTTCTTGGCCGATACCAAGGGCAAGGAGACGACGCTCGTCCCCATGGGCCCGTTGCACATTACTTCCGACGAGCCCGGCCACTTCCGCCTGTTCGTTGAGGGCGAGACGATCGTCGACGCCGACTACCGTCTGTTCTACGTGCACCGCGGCATGGAGAAGGTCGCCGAGACGCGCCTGAACTATGACGCCGTGACGTTCCTCGCCGACCGCATCTGCGGCATCTGCGGCTGCGCCCACTCGGTGGCCTACGCCGAGGCCGTCGAGCGCGCTCAGGGCATCCATGTCCCGCCGCGCGCCCAGTACATCCGCGCTATCATGCTCGAGGTTGAGCGCCTGCACTCGCATCTGCTCAACATTGGCCTGGCCTCGCACTACACGGGCTTCGACTCCGGCTTCCAGCAGTTCTTCCGCGTCCGCGAGAAGTCCATGGACCTGGCCGAGAAGCTCTCCGGTCACCGCAAGACCTACGGCCTCAACGTGATCGGCGGCGTGCGTCGCGACATTTTGGCCGAGCAGAAGCTCTCCACGCTCACGACCATCCACCAGCTGCGCTCCGAGGTTCAGGAGCTCGTCGACGTCTTGCTCTCCACGCCCAACTTTATCGAGCGTACGAGCGGTATCGGCATTCTGGATCGCAAGATCGCTCGCGACTTCTCGCCGGTCGGCCCGCTCATGCGTGGCTCGGGCTATGCCCGCGACGTGCGCTTTGACCATCCCTTCGACGGCTACGCCGATCCGGACGTCCAAAAGATGCACGCCGCCACGGCCGACACCTGCGACGCCTTCGGCCGTACCGCCGTTCGCATCCAGGAGGTCTACGATTCGATCGATATGATCGAGACCATGCTCGAGAACTGCCCGTCGGGCCCCATCCTCACCACGGATTGGGAGTACACCCCGCACAAGTACGCTATCGGTGCCACCGAGGCGCCGCGTGGCGAGGACGTGCACTGGGCCATGCTCGGCAACAACCAGAAGTGCTACCGCTGGCGCGCCAAGGCCGCTACGTACAGCAACTGGCCGGTCCTGCGCTACATGTTCCGCGGCAACACCGTGGGCGACGCGGCGCTGATCGTCGGCTCGCTCGACCCGTGCTACTCCTGCACCGACCGCGTGACGGTGACCGATGTCGCCGCTAAGCGCGACCACGTGCTCGACAAGGAGCAGTTCGAGAACGTCTGGCGCGACAAATCGCCGCTTGCGGGCGAGGGCACCATGGCCGCCCCGCTCGATGAGGAGGCGCTCTAATATGCTGAAGCTTTGGAAGGTTAACGCCAAGGCCGGCGACGCGACGGTCAAGTACCCGTTTGCGCCGTTCCCCACCAACAAGGACATGCGCGGCAAGCCCGAGCACAATGCCGAGCTCTGCATCGCCTGCGGTGCCTGCGGCGTGGCGTGCCCGGCCGATGCCATTCGCATGGACACCGACCTTGCGGCCGATACCATCACCTGGTCGATCGACTACGGCCGCTGCATCTTCTGCGGCCGTTGCGAGGAGGCCTGCCCCATGGAGGCCATCAAGCTCACCGAGGAGTTTGAGCTGGCCGTCATGAGCAAGGACGACCTCACCAGCAAGAGCGTCTATACGCTCGAGCACTGCTCGCGCTGCGGCAAGCCGTTTGCCCCGCACAAGGAGATCGACTACGCTAAGCGTCTGCTGCAAAAGGCCGGCGGCATGGAGGCTGAGCAGGCTGCCCGTACCGTCGGTATGTGCCAGGAGTGCAAGCGCGAGCTCGACGCCCTGCGCGCCGCGTCGGCCGTAAAGACCGGCAACGCTGCCGGCATGGCTGCCAACGAGACGCTTGCGTCCGGTGAGCCCCAGGGCCCCAGCATGGAGTATCTGGGCGGCCACGGCGTGAACCCGGAGTATATCGACCGCGAGCTTAACCCCGATGCGCCCGAGATTCCCGCCGGTCCGGCGCCGGTCGAGGGCATCATCATGGATTTTGAAACGAAGGAGGAGTAACCATGGCCGAACCCACGCTTTTGCCCGAGCGGCTTCAGTACCGCCCGACCAAGATCGAGCTCGATGAGAGCATCGAGAAGGCCAAGGCGACCCTTCTTAAGAAGATCAAGCGTTCGGTGTACGTCTACCGTGTGGACTGCGGCGGCTGCAACGGCTGCGAGATCGAGATCTTCGGTTCCATCACGCCCGTCTTCGACGTCGAGCGTTTTGGCATCAAGGTCGTGCCCTCGCCCCGTCACGCCGATGTGCTGCTGTACACCGGCGCCGTGACGCGTGCCATGCGCATGCCGGCCCTGCGCGCCTTTGAGGCCGCACCCGATCCCAAGATCGTGGTGTCCTATGGCGCGTGCGGCTGCACCGGCGGCATTTTCTACGACAACTACTGCGTCTGGGGCGGCACGGACAAGATCTTGCCGGTCGATGTCTACATCCCCGGCTGCCCGCCCAGCCCCGCGCAGACCGTCTACGGCTTTGCCATGGCGCTCGGTCTGCTGGACCAAAAGCTCCATGCCGAGACCACGGTGGAGGCTGCCGGCGAACAGGCCGATATCCTGCACCCCGGCGTGCCGTACAAGCTGCGCGTTGCCATCGAGCGCGAGGCTCGCGCCATGAGCGGCTACCGTTACGGCCGCGACCTGGCCAACGAGTTTATGGATACGCTCGAGGGCGCGCCCAAGGGCGATATCCGCGGTGCCATGGCGCTGCTCATCGACAAGCAGGACGATCCGCGTCGCGTCGAGGTGTACTCGGCGCTGCAGGATCTAGTGCTGGCCGGAGGTCGCTAGATGGAGCTCACGGACCGCTCTGGTTACTTTGCGGGCCCCGGCATGCTCGGCGGCTCTTTTGGCGATGCCTCGCGCGCAAGCGACGAGGCCGCCGAGGGCGTCGCCGACCCCTGCCTGGGCCATGCGCCCGACCAGGTGGTCTTCTACGAGCTCACGCGTAAGTTTGTGGAGACCGAGGAAGACGTTCCCCAGGAGGCCTGCGACGTGCTGTATTACACGCTCGCCGTGGGCCACCACACCGGCGTGCTCGATTGCTTTGAGCCGCGCCTGTCGGTGCCGTTGAACGTCTTCTATTCGCTCGTCGACGCGCTGCCGGAGGGGGAGGCCAAAACCAAGTTCGAGGCCATCCGCTCCTTTGGCGAGTGCCAGCTCGACAAGGCGGCGGTGCCGTCGCTGCTCGAGGCCTGCGATTCGCTGCTCGACGAGCGCGGTTTTCGCGGCTCTGCCAAGGCCGGCATCTCGGTGTTCGATGACGACTTTGGCCTGCATGCCCAACAGGTCGCGTTCTTAATGAAGTTTCGCGATTTGGTTGAGCGCGTGCGCGATGTGTCGGGTGTGTATCTGACGGGAAGGTTGCAGTAATGGGTCGCGTTGTGGATGGCCGTGTGAACGGCGCCCCGTTTGCGGGTATCGTGCTCACGGCGGGAAGCGTGCTGCGTGCCGACGATGCTGCCGGCCCTGTGCTCTCCAAAAAGATGGAAGACGCACCCATCGCCGGTTGGTACACCATCGACGGCGGCCAAACGCCCGAGGACGACATCATCGAGGTCAAGCGCGAGCGTCCGCCTCGTCTGGTCTTGGTCGATGCCGCCGACATGGCGCTGCCCGTCGGGTCCATTCGCTTGCTCGACAAGCGCGATGTGGCCCGCAAGTCGATGTTCACCACGCATTCGCTTCCTTTGTCGATTCTGATCGAGGAAATCGAGCAATCGTGCGAAGATATCGTCTTCGTTGGGATTCAGCCGGGCGACACGGAGTTCTACAACCCCATGTCCCCGGAAGTCTTTGACGCCGTCGACGCCGTGTACGACGCCGTGGCCGCCAACGACTTTTCCCACTTTGTCCGCCTGGGGCAAGAGCAATAGGTGCGCTTGTCCCTGCTGATTAGGAAAGAAGTGATTGACATGGCAGATTCC
This sequence comes from Collinsella sp., assembly GCA_048181065.1. Classification (GTDB taxonomy): domain Bacteria; phylum Actinomycetota; class Coriobacteriia; order Coriobacteriales; family Coriobacteriaceae; genus Collinsella. The sequence continues at coordinate 9,801 of DBEYTJ010000155.1, read as the reverse complement.
AAGGTGGAGTACCCCGCTCCCGATTGCCTGGCGCCCGCCGCGATCGAGGCCAAGACCGAGGCCGCCGGCGTGACCAAGGCCAACCTGCCGGTCGCAAAGGCCTTTCTGTTGGCAATGTTCGCCGGTGCGTTCATTGCCTTCGGCGGCCTGTTCTTTACCGTGTTCTTGAGCGACAGCACGCTGGGCTGGGGTGCCCAGCGCGTCGTGGGCGGCCTGTGCTTTTGCCTGGGCCTGGTGCTCGTGCTGGTGTGCGGTGCCGAGCTGTTCACCGGCAACTCGCTTATGGTCTGCGCGCTCAAGAGCAAAAAGATCACCCTGGCTCAGATGCTCAAGGCATGGCTCGTCGTGTGGCTTGGTAACTTTGCCGGTGCCCTGTTCATCGTCTTTTTGGTGTACATGGCCGGCATTTACAAGCTCAACGGCGAGGCGGTCGCCAATTCCATGGTGAGCGTCGCCGCCGGCAAGGTGACGGTCGACTGGGTGACGATCTTCTTCCGCGGCATCCTGTGCAACATCTTTGTGTGCCTGGCCGTGTGGATCGGTACCGCCGGCAAGTCCGTGGTCGATAAGGTTGTGGGCATTCTGCTGCCCATCGCCGCCTTTGTGGCCTGCGGTTTTGAGCACTGCGTTGCCAACATGTACTTTTTGCCCATGGGCGCCGTGATGCATGCATGCGGCTATGGCGCCGACGTCGCCGGCGCCGATGCGCTCAACGCTGCGGGTATTGCGTTTAACCTGTCCGCCGCCACGCTGGGCAACATCGTGGGCGGCGCGGTTCTGGTCGCGCTCGGCTACTGGTTTATCTACGCCAAGAAGTCCGAGGCGTAAAGTACCGTCTGTTTGACGTTGGGCCTCCCGCGGGGCGTTGCCGTGCGGGAGGCTTTTTGGGTCTGGGGCCCGTTGCCGGGCTTTTGGCCTGTTGTGTTTGGCTGATGAAAGGGGTAATCGAGATGGCATCTGCTGTGAAGCGTGACGGTCGCGCCGTGGTGACCACATGCGGGGGATGCTATGCCGATTGCGCCTTTACGGCACGCGTTGAGGACGGTCGCGTGGTGGCCGAGTTGCCGGTGCCGGGGCATCCGTGCGCGGCACGTGCCCTGTGCGCCCGCGGGCGCCATCGCCTGGACATGCCGTTTGACGAGCGCGACCGGATTTTGCATCCCATGCGCCGACGAGCTGATGACTCGGGGTTCGATGCGATTTCGTGGGACGAGGCGTTTGCCCAGATTGCCGAGCGCCTTTTGGAGATTGTTGACGAGTGCGGGCCTCGTGCGCTGGGCATGACGCTTGGCGTGCCCTCGTTCGACCGCTACTGGGCGTATCGCTTTATGCATGCGCTGGGCTCGCCCAACGTATACGGTGCCGACGGTGCCTGTGAGGTAAGCCGACTTACCGGTTGGGAGCACAGCCTGGGCTATAGTCCCGCCTCTGACCTGGCGCATACCGACTGCATCATGTACCTGGGGCGTTCCTTGGTGGATTCGTCGTCGATGGGGTCAGTCGATGCGCTCAACGATGCCCGTCGCCGTGGGGTGAAGATTATCGTGGTCGACCCCCGGCGCAGCGGCTCGGCTGCGCTTGCCGACCGCTGGCTGCGCGTGCGCCCGGGCTGCGACCTGGCCTTGCTGCTGGGCATTGCGCATGTGCTCATTGCCGAGGACTTATACGACCACGAGTTTGTTGCCCGCTATACCACGGGTTTTGATGAGCTGGCGCAGGCGGCTGCTGTTTGGACGCCTGAGTGGGCCGAGTCGATGTGCGACGTGCCGGCCGAAGAGATTGTCGCCACGGCGCGCGATCTCGCTGCCGCCGCGCCTGCCGCCGTGGTAGATGCTGGCTTTCATGGCGGCATCGGCATCGCGTATGCCAACAGTACCCAGACGGCGCGAGCTATCTGTATGGTCGACGTGCTGCTGGGCTGTATTGGACATGCGGGCGGCGCGCTCAATCCACCCACACCGCTTGCGCTGGGCGACCTTGATCCCGCACGCTTTGCGACGCCGCCGGTGCCGCGCATGTCCAAGCTGGGGTCCGAGCGCTATCCACTGGTCGATCCGGTGCGCGGTCTGTGCACGACCATCGGCCAGTCGATTCTGGTCGGCGATTTGCGTGGGCTCATCGTCTATGCCAGTAACCCCGGTGCTGGCTATGGCAATGCGCAGGCTTGGTTGGGCATCTTGCAGCAGCTCGACCTGCTCGTGACGATTGATATTCGCTGGTCCGAGACAGCGCTCGCTTCCGACTTCGTGCTGCCCGATGTGACGTATCTGGAGGCCGACCGTGGCGTGGGAACGGTGACAGGCGCCAACGATGCGCGCGTGTTCTTCCGCAATGCCGTGCTGCCCGTGCAGCATGACGACACACGTCCCGGTCGGGAGATTTTTGCCGGTCTGGCGCAGGCGTGTGGCGTGGGCGAGTACTTCCAGTTTACGTCTGACAATCTGGCGGCTGCCCAGGTGGCACCGTTTGGGATCGATCTGGACGAGCTCAAGGAACGCGGCTGGGCCGACACGGGTGTTACGTTGCCGTCGCGTACGGGCGAGCCGGCGATTCCCCTGGATGGCGGCAAAATTGCGCTGGCAAGCGACGTATGGGAACGAGCCGGTCTGGGTCGTGTACCCAACTGGATCGCTCCCATGGTGGAGCCCGGCCCAGGAATGTTTCGCCTCATTAGCGGCAATCGACCCTTTGAGTCGCATACCTCGCGAAGGCTTGCGGCCCAAGGTGCCGCCGAGGCTGGATCGGACCTGGATGCCGTGCAGATGAATGCCGATGCTGCTACGCGCATGGGCATCGCCGACGGCGAGATCGTCGAGCTCGTGAGCGATATGGGCCGCGACCGCGTGCGCGTGGAGACGACGCCGTATCTGCATCCGGCGTGCATCTTTACATCGGCCGCCCCCGGTGGGCGTTCATTTGGCGCCGATGCCGGTTGCGCTCAAGCCTTGGGCGTGGGCCCGCTCGACCATACGCCGTTGCGTTGGGACCCGTTGACGGGCGCCGCGCTCACCCAGGAAAACGCCGTTCGCGTGGAAAAGATTGTCGCGCGCGGGGATAATGACGGGTAATTGACTCAGCTGATGCATTCGACTGATCCACGTTTCTTTTGAAAGGCCGCACATGAGCGATAGCCAGAACATGTCCGATGAGGTGCGCGCCCGCCTGCGCGCCATTCCTTCCGTCAACGAGCTGCTTGCCGAGTGGCCGGTAGTGAAAGCGGCGGGGGAGACCTGCGATGCGGTGGTGCATGCCGCCGTCACGGCCGAGCTCGACGAGGAGCGCGCCGCGATTCGTGCCGGCGCCGATCCGCGCTCCAAGCGCGAGCTGGCATCGGCCATCGAGTGGCGTGCGCATCGCTCCGCACTGCCGAGCCTGCGTCCCGCCGTCAACGCCACGGGTGTTGTTATCCATACCAATCTGGGCCGAGCCCCGCTCGCGGAGTCGGCCGCCAAGGCCGTGGCCGAGGTCGCGCGCGGCTACAGCACACTCGAGTACAGCGTGGGCACCTGTTCGCGCGGGTCGCGTAAGGAGCATGCCGCGCAGCTCATCCGATCGCTTACCGGTGCCGAGGACGCGTTGGTCGTTAACAATAACGCGGCCGCCGTGCTGTTGGTGTTGGCAACCCATGCCGCGGGCAAGGAGGTCATCGTCAGCCGCGGCGAGCTTGTCGAGATTGGCGGCAGCTTCCGCATCCCCGATGTCATGGCGGCCTCGGGCGCCAAACTCGTCGAGGTCGGCGCCACCAACCGCACACACCTGGGCGACTACGAGCGCGCCATCACGCCCGAAACGGCCATGATCTTGAAGGTCCATCCTTCCAACTATCGCATCGAGGGTTTTCACGAGGAAGTGAGCTCAAGGGAGCTCGCCGCACTGGCCCATAAGCATGGCCTGCTGTTCTATGAAGACCAGGGCTCAGGGGCGCTGTTGCCTGACGACATCCTGGTTCGCGGCGGCGAGGAAACCACGCCGGCTTCGGTTTCGGCAGGGCTCGATTTGGTGTCGTGCTCGGGCGATAAATTGCTCGGTGCCGCACAGGCGGGCATCATCATGGGCCGTCGTGACCCGGTCCAGGCCTGTGGGTCGCATCCGCTTATGCGCGCCCTGCGCCCGGGCAAGTTGGCGCTCACGGCGCTCGAGGCCACGCTGCGTATCTACATGGATGGCGCCGATGTTGCCCATCGCGATATTCCGGTGCTCAGCATGCTCACGCTTCCGCAGGCTCATCTGGAGCGACGTGCCCGCAAGCTGCGCGATCGTATGGTCGCCGGGCTCGATAAGGCCGGTTGCCCGTGCGCCGTTGGGTTGGAGATTGTCGAGGAATCGTCGACCCCCGGTGGCGGCTCGCTGCCTACCGTGGAGCTGCCCACGATGTGCGTTGCCGTGCGTCTTGTTGACGAGCGCCTGACGGTCGACGCGCTCAAGCGCTCGCTTGTCCAGGACTTCGACACGCCGGTTGTCACGCGAACCTCGCACGATCGCATTTTGTTTGATGTGCGCACACTCGTGGGCGACCGCGATATCGAGACAGCGGCGTCGACGCTTGCCGCATGCGTTGAGAAGGCGATTGCTCGATGAGTGAGGTTCAAGCGCTGGTGGAGTGTCCCGTTATCGTTGGCACGGCGGGCCATGTCGACCACGGTAAGTCGGCGCTCATCGAGGCGCTGACGGGCAAAAACCCCGACCGCCTGGAAGTTGAGCGTCGTCGCGGCATGACGGTTGAGCTTGGCTTTGGCGAGCTGGCGCTGCCGAGTGGCAAGATCGTGGGCCTGGTCGACGTGCCTGGCCATGCACACTACCTGCGCGCCATGGTGCAGGGTGCGACGGGCATCGACGTTGCCGTGCTGGTGGTCTCTGCCGTTGAGGGTGTAATGCCGCAGACGCGCGAGCACGTGCATGTGCTGGAGCTGCTGGGCGTCACACATATGGTGGTCGCGCTGACGATGTGCGACCTGGCCGATAGCGAAATGATTGAGCTTGCCGAGCTCGACGTCGATGATTTTTTATCGGACACCGTGTTTGCGGACGCGCCGATCGTGCCTGTGTCGTCTAAGACGGGCGAGGGGATCGACGGACTGCTTGCGGTGCTCGACGAGCAGGTAGGTGCCTGCTGGGATGCCTGCCGCGACCGTGCCGAGCGCACCGATGCCGCGCCGCGCCTGCCGATTGACCGCTGCTTTACGATCAAGGGCGTCGGCACCGTCGTGACGGGAACGCTGCACGATGCGCCGGTTGCGGTGGGCGACGAGCTGATGGCTTTGCCGTCGCGTACGGTCTGTCGCTTGCGTGGGATTCAGGTGCATGGCGACACTCAGCAGGCGCTGCCCGGTCAGCGTGTGGCGCTCAACTTGGTGGGCGATGGCGTCGCCGCACTTGACCGCGGTGAGATGCTCGGCGTGGCGGGCCGCTTTGGCCAGACGATGCGCTTTATGATGACGTTTACGTATTTGGGTCGCGAGGGAGCCAAGCCGCGTGTGCTCGAGTCGGGCGCGCGTGTGCACGTGATGGCAGGCACGGCCGAGGTCGTCGGCCGCATCATGCTTTTGGAGGGCGAGGCCCCCATGGCGGTGGGCGAGACCCGTACCGTGCAGGTGCGCCTGGAGGAGCCGCTGCCGCTACGTGCCGGGGACCATGCCGTGGTGCTGTCGTATTCGCCCGTTATGCTTATTGGCGGCGGGCGCGTGCTGCTTTCGCGCTGCCGTCGCTCGCGCGAGCTTACTGAGGGGGAGTGCATGCTGTACGCGGCGCTCGAGTCCGGCGATATCGCGGGCGGTGTGGGCGCTTGGTTGGCGCTGCAGACGCTGCCGGTTACGGCTGCCGATGTTACCGCGGCGCTCGATCTTGTTGCTGGTGAGGCTGAGGCAGCGTTGCGCGAGTTGGTGGCGAAGGGCGCTGCTTGCGCGCTTGCTGGCTCGGATGGCTCGCTGTATGCAGATGCTTCCGCGCTCGATGCCGCGATGGGTACGCTGGCGGCGACCCTGTCCGCCATGCATGCGGCGTCTCCCAAGGAGACAGGCTTTACGCCCGGCGCCGTTGCCCATGCTGCGTGGCCTACCGCTGACGATACAGTTGCCGCAGCCCTGATTTCCGAGGGCTGCTCGCGCGGCGTGTGTGCCTCCGAGGGCGCCGAGGTATTCGATCCGCACTCCGCTGCCGCCGCGGCGCGTGTGGTGCGCGAGGCCTGCGAACGTATCGTTGCCTTGCTGGACGAAGCCGGCCTCGATGCACCGACGTTGCCCGAGGTGGGCGAGCAATTGCAGCTCGATCGCGACACCATGACGCGTGCCCTGCGCGAGCTTTCGCTCAACCGCTCTATCGTAAAGGTCGAGCGCGATGTGGCCCTGTCTGCAGCTGCTGAGGCCTGCGCGCGTGAGCTCGTCGCCTCTGCCATTGCCGACGCCGGTGGCGCTGCTACCACGAGCGTGCTGCGCGAGGCGCTGGGCGTGTCGCGCAAGCGTGCCATCAGCATCTTGGAACACCTGGATGCCGTGCGCTTCACGGTGCTCGACAAAGAAGCCGGCGGCCTGCGCTCCCTGCGCTAGGCCACCCTTATCAGTTGCGGTGAAATAGTTCCTGTTTTTGGGGTCTTGCAGCCTAAACAAGAACTATTCCACCGCAACTTCTTGCTCGTCTTTTTGGGATGGGGCCTGTTTGGTTTGGTAAAATACCGGCGCACTTGGGAACGGATGGGCTCCGGTGGGCTCCGCGGTCCTCAAAACCGTTGCGAGGCGTGCAAAACGTCTTGGATGTGTTCGATTCACATACGTTCCCGCCATACGCTACCAGCGCTTTTGTGCTCGCGGTCTTGCTGCGTGCCGCAAAGGCGCTGTTTTGTTTTTGCACGAGCTTTTCGTAGCGCTGCTATTTCGGTGGCTGTATTTAGCTTCGTGCACCGGGTTTCGAGCATGCCGATGGAGGTGTTTTGCCGTATGACTACCGTAAGACGTGCCGATCTTTCTTGTGTCGTCCAAGCGGGCGGGCTGTCCTCGCGCATGGGCTGCGATAAGGCTCGCATGGCGTTTTGCGGCGAGCCGCTCATCGAACGCGTGCTGGGTCGGCTGGCGCCAGTTGCCGGCGAGTTGGTCGTGACGACTTCGCGTCCCAGCGAGCTTGTCTACCTTGAGGAGCGCGCGTTTGGCGGCCTGGTGCCGCGAATAGTGTCGGACCTTGAGGGGCCGGCGGGCGCCATGCGCGGCATCGCGAGCTCGCTGGCTGCGGCTCGGCTTCCTCTCGTGGCGATCGTCGCCTGCGATATGCCGTTTGTCTCGCCGGAACTCATCGGCGCGCTTGCCGATCGTGTTGAGGCCGAGGCACTCGATGTGTGCGTCCCGCGCGAGGAGCGGGGGATTGAGCCGCTTTGCGCCGTCTGGCGCCGTGACGCGTGTGCGCCGGTCGCTCATGAGCTGCTCGCCTGCGACCGCCAGCGCATTCGCTGCCTGATCAATCGCGTTCAGGCTGGTTATATGGATGAGCCGCAGATCGTTAAGGCCGCGGGCTCGACGCTCTGCTTCGAGAACGTCAATACGCCCGAGGAGTTTGCGGCGGCCGAGTTACTCGCCTAGACGATTGGAGTTGCCATGTCTCACGATATTTGCCCCGACACGGGAGAGCCTTGCACTTGCGATGGTTCCGAGCCCTGTACCTGCGGCTGCGGTGGCTGTGGACATACTGCGGAAGAGGAAGCGGCCGCCGCGGCGTATCGTGAGGCGCACCGCGAAGGCCCGTCCGGTGATGCCCTCGACCACGAGCGCAAGATTATCGTGTCGTTCGATAGCACCTTCGATGTGATGGAATGCGAACAGCTGTGCCTGGATGCCGGTGTGCCCGGGCGCATCATGCCGCTGCCCGGCTCCATCACCGCCGGCTGCGGACTGTGCTGGGCCATGCCGTTCTCGGGCGATGCCCTCGCCGCCTTCCGCGCTGCCACCGAAGGCCGCATAACCCCCGCCGACTACCATCAGCTCGTCCTCTAACCACCAAAACCACCACAAAGGTGCCTGTCCCCAATGTGGTGGTTTGGAACACGTGGACGAAACAGGTTTGAAACACAGGTTTTGCACGTCAGGCACTCAAAAACCCATCTACCTGCATCGTAATCAAAACGAAACATCTGCTCGTCGGCTTATGCGAAACTTTGCTGCAACAGTGCGATATTATCCATACTCGATAAAGCTCACGGCGCATGGGGCGCCGCGAACGACACCTTTCTTTTCCATCAATTGGAGGAAGCATGAGCTACACGCAGAAAGTTCTCGACGAGCTCAAGGCCCGCTATCCCGAGCAGCCTGAGTTCATCCAGGCCGCGACCGAGATCCTCGGCACCATCCAGCCGGCGCTCGACGCCCACCCCGAGTACGAGGAGGCCGCCCTGCTGGAGCGCCTCGTCGAGCCCGAGCGCATCGTTATGTTCCGCGTTCCCTGGGTCGACGACCAGGGCAAGGTCCAGGTCAACCGCGGTTACCGCGTCGAGTTCAACTCTGCCATTGGACCCTACAAGGGCGGCCTGCGCTTTAACCCGACGGTCACCCTGGGCATGCTCAAGTTCCTGGGCCTGGAGCAGATCCTCAAGAACAGCCTGACCACCCTTCCCATGGGCGGCGGCAAGGGCGGCTCCGACTTTGACCCCAAGGGCAAGTCCAACAACGAGATCATGCACTTCTGCCAGTCCTTCATGACCGAGCTCTATCGCCACATCGGCCCCAACACCGACGTTCCCGCCGGCGACCTGGGCGTTGGCGGCCGCGAGGTTGCCTACATGTTCGGTCAGTACAAGCGCCTGACCAACGAGTGGACCGGCGTCCTCACCGGCAAGGGCCTCTCCTTTGGCGGCTCGCTCGCCCGTACCGAGGCCACCGGCTACGGCCTGGTCTACTTTGTGGACGAGTACCTCAAGAGCCGCGGCGACTCCTTCGAGGGCAAGAACGTCGTCGTTCATGGCTCCGGCAACGTCGCCATCTACGCCGTCCAGAAGGTCGCCCAGCTCGGCGGCAAGGTGCTGGCCTGCTCCGACACCCACGGCTGGGTCGAGGATCCCGACGGCATCGACTACACCGTGCTCGAGCATGTCTACAACAAGAAGCGCTCCGGCCACGACAAGGGTGTCACGCTCGCCATGTACGTTGACGAGAAGCCCAACGCCGTGTGGCACGAGGGTGACGGCCGCGGCGTGTGGCAGCTGCCCTGCGACATCGCGCTGCCCTGCGCTCGCGAGAACACGCTGCTGCTCGAGGACGCCCAGGCGCTCGTCGCCAACGGCTGCAAGGTGGTCGGCGAGGGCGCGAACATGCCCACGACCATCGAGGCCACGAACTACTTCCAGGAGAACGGTGTCGCCTTTATGCCCGGTAAGGCTGCCAACGCCGGTGGCGTGCTCGTGTCCGGCCTGGAGATGAGCCAGAACGCCGAGCACCTGTCCTGGACCTTCGAGGAGGTCGACGGCAAGCTCGAGCAGCTCATGCGCGGCATGTTCCACAACGTGGACGACACCGCCAAGGAGTATGGCCAGGAGGGCAACTTTGTCATGGGCGCCAACATCGCCGGCTTCCTGAAGGTCGCCGACGCCATGCTCGCCCAGGGCGTCTGCTAAACCCTGCCTGACATAGCATGTGATGAGGCTCCCAGCTGTCCGGCTGGGAGCCTTTTTCTATGGTGACGATGGCGGCGGCCCCTCGTTTGGTACACTTAAAAGTACTGGACAAGTGAAGAGATGGGGGAGAACGTGCTCAAGTTCGGTACCTACGTCCGTGTTGGAAACGCGGCCGAAGCCTATGAGCTCTTGCAGAAGAACCGCAACAACAAGAT
>DBEYTJ010000154.1:0-3033 GCA_048181065.1 Collinsella sp. | reverse complement strand
TTCTCTGATGAAGAAAGTTGAAGCGATGAACGAGGCCGGTAAGAAGAGCGTCGTCAAGACCTGGAGCCGCTCCTCCACCATCTTCCCCGAATTCGTCGGCCACACCTTTGCTGTCCATGACGGCCGCAAGCATGTGCCCGTGTATGTTACCGAGTCCATGGTTGGTCACAAGCTCGGCGAGTTCGCGCCGACTCGTACGTTCCGTGGCCACAAGGCCAAATAGGGGGTTAACCGTAAATGGCAACTAAGTCTATTGAAACTGAGGCCACCGAGGTTCGCGCCGTCGCTAAGTATGTGCGTGTTTCCCCCAGCAAGGCCCGCCTGGTGGTCGATCTGATCCGCCGCAAGCCTGTCGCTCAGGCCTTCGACATCCTCCACTTCTGCGACCGCGCCGTCGCCGTGGATGTCGAGAAGGTTCTCCGTTCCGCCGTTGCGAACGCCGAGAACAACAACGGTCTGCGTGCCGACAACCTGGTTGTCGCCGCTGCCTATGTTGACGAGGGTCCGACGCTTAAGCGCATCCGTCCCCGCGCCAAGGGTTCCGCTTCTCGCATTCTGAAGCGTACTTCCCACATCACCGTCGTCGTTGCTCCTCGAAAGGAGGCGTAAAGCTGTATGGGTCAGAAAGTCTACCCCACCGGCTTCCGTCTTGGCATTACCGAGAACTGGCGCTCCCGCTGGTTCGCAGAGAAGGATTACGCTAAGACCCTCGGTAACGATCTCGAGATCCGCAAGTATCTCGAGAAGCGTCTTTCCCGCGCAGCTGTCTCCCGCGTCGAGATCGAGCGCGCTGGCGACAAGGTGAAGGTCATCATCCTCACCGCTCGCCCGGGCGTTGTCATCGGTAAGAAGGGTGCCGAGATCGATACCCTCCGCACCGAGCTCGAGAAGGTCGCTGGCGTCTCCAAGGGCCAGCTCTCCGTCGACGTTGTCGAGATCAAGCGCCCCGAGCTCGAAGCCAACCTCGTTGCTCAGTCTATCGCCGAGCAGCTTGAGGGTCGCGTTGCCTTCCGTCGCGCTATGCGCAAGGCTGTCCAGTCCGCCCGCAAGGCCGGCGCTAAGGGCATCCGTATCCAGTGCTCTGGTCGTCTCGGCGGTGCCGAGATGGGCCGTCGTGAGTGGTACCGTGAGGGTCGCGTGCCTCTGCACACCCTCCGTGCCAAGATCGACTACGGCACGGCTGTCGCCAGCACCACCATGGGCGCTTGCGGCGTGAAGGTCTGGATCTACCTGGGCGAGAAGCTCCCGGGCCAGCCTGTTCCCAACCCTGCACTCGAGGGCTCTTCCCGTCCTCGTCGTCGTAACTCCGAGAGGAGGGGTCAGTAGTGCTTGCCCCTAAGCGTATTCTTCACCGCAAGGTGCAGCGTGGCTCCATGAAGGGCCAGGCCAAGGGTAATACCGAGCTGCACTTCGGCGAGTTTGGTATCCAGGCTCTCGAGGCCCATTGGATCACCAACCGTCAGATCGAGGCCGCTCGTATTGCCATGACCCGCTACATGAAGCGTGGCGGTCGTGTGTACATCACGATCTTCCCCGATAAGCCCATCACCAAGAAGCCTGCCGAGACTCGCATGGGTTCTGGTAAGGGTAACCCCGAGGAGTGGGTGGCCGTCGTCAAGCCCGGCCGCATCATGTTCGAGGTCAAGGGCGTGCCCGAGGAGGTCGCTCGCGAGGCTCTGCGTCTTGCACAGCACAAGCTTCCCATCAAGACCAAGATTGTTGCTGCTAAGAACGCTGAGCAGCGCATCGAGAAGGAGATGGCTGAGGAGGCCGCTCTCGAGGCCAAGTGGGCTGCTGAGGACGCCGCCGCCGCCAAGGAGGAGAACTAATGAAGCCCGCAGAGATTCGTGAGCTCTCGGACGCTCAGCTCGTTGAGAAGCTGAAGGAAATGCGCGCCGAGCTCTTTAACCTTCGTTTCCAGATGGCCACCAGCCAGCTGGACAACACCGCTCGCGTCAACACCGTGAAGAAGGACATCGCTCGCGTCCTCACGGAGCAGCGCGCCCGCGAGATCGCAGCGGAGAAGTCCGCTGTCGCCGAGTAGGACCTAAGGAGAGAACATGACTGATTCGCGTAACTCGCGTAAGGTCCGTACGGGTGTCGTTACCTCCGTCTCCGGTGCCAAGACCATTGTTGTCACCATCACCGAGCGCAAGCGTCACCCCAAGTACGGCAAGATGATGACCAGCTCCAAGAAGCTGCACGCTCACGACGAGGAGTGCACGGCTGGCGTGGGCGATACCGTCCGCGTTATGGAGACCCGTCCTATGTCCAAGATGAAGCGTTGGCGCCTCATCGAGGTCGTCGAGCGCGCTAAATAAGCAGTCGCTCTTACGACTTGTACGTTTCCGAAGATGTGCGTATGCCTGGTTTGCATACCACAGGCCGTCTAAAGGCTGCGCACCTCTCTTCGGTTCTTAGTTCGGAGGAACATCTACCATGATTCAGATGCAAACCATGCTGAACGTCGCCGACAACTCCGGCGCTCGCAAGATTCGCTGCATCAAGGTGCTTGGCGGTTCCAAGCGTCGTTATGCAGGCATCGGCGATGTGTTCATCGGTGCTGTCCAGGAGGCTACCCCTGGCGCCAACGTCAAGAAGAAGGACGTTGTCCGTTGCGTCGTCGTTCGCACCGTTAAGGAGATCCGCCGCAAGGATGGCTCCTACATTCGCTTTGATGAGAACGCCTGCGTTGTCATCAACAACGATGGTTCGCCCGTCGGCACCCGTATCTTCGGGCCTGTCGCTCGCGAGCTTCGTGACAAGAAGTACATGAAGATCGTCTCGCTCGCTCCCGAGACCCTGTAGTTAGGGGAGATATATGTATATCAAGAAGGGCGATAAGGTCCAGGTTCTCTCTGGTAAGGATCGCGGCAAGCAGGGCGTTATCCTGCGTGCTCTCCCCGCCGAGAACAAGGTCGTTGTCGAGGGCGTTTCGGTCGTCAAGAAGGCCGTCAAGCCCAACGCTGCCAACCAGCAGGGCGGCATCGTTTCGCAGGAGGCTCCCATCGACGCCTCCAACGTCAATCTCGT
>DBEYTJ010000153.1:0-6683 GCA_048181065.1 Collinsella sp. | reverse complement strand
CTCATGCCCATCAGCAGCAGGCCGAGCGCCCACAGAACATCGTCTTGGGCCGAGCCCTCGGCATAGACTGCCATGGACGTGGTGAGCGTGGTGGTGATGGTCGAAGCCGGCGACAGCAGCGACGTCGGCATGGCCTCGATGCCGCCGATGACCATGCGCACGGCGAGCGTCTCGCCAAAGGCGCGGGTCATGCCCAAGATAACCGCGGTCATGAGCGACGGCATGGCGGACTTGAGCACCACGTGCCAGATGGTCTGCCAGCGGGTGTAGCCCAGCGCGAGCGAGCCCTGGCGGTAGCCGTCGGGCACGGCGCGCAGGCCATCGACCGAAAGCGTGGTCATCGTCGGCAGAATCATGACCGCCAGCACGATGGCGCCGGGCAAGATGCCCAGGCCCGTGCTCACGTGGAAAACGCTCTTCATAAGACCGACGACCACGTGAAAACCGATCAGGCCAAAGACGACCGAGGGGATGCCGGTCAAAAGCTCAATGAGCGGCTGAAAGATCTTAGAGCCAAACTTAGGGCTAATCTCGACCGCAAAGATGGCAGAGCCGATGGCGATGGGCAGCGCGATGAGCGTGGAGAGCACCATGACCGCAAACGAGGTGACAATCAGGGGCAGGGCGCCGGTGTAGGGCAGGCCGCTTTCGGCTGTGTTGGCCAGGTCCCACTTGGTGCCGGTGAAGAACTCGACGACCGAAACGCCGTCCTTGAGAAAAGCCGAGAGGCCCTTTTGGGCGACCATAAAGATGAGCGCGGCAACGACAAGCGTCACGAGCGCAACGCACGCGCCCGTGACGCCCAGGCCCACGTTCTCAAGGTCGCGCTTTGGCAGCTGTTTTGCCATTGCAAACCTTTCCGGGGCGATTACTTATTTAGCGGAGACCTTGCCGCTGGCGTCCTTGACGACCTTCATGGCAGAGACGGGGATAAAGCCCTGCTCCTCGACGAGCTTGCCCTGGACGTCATCGGAAAGCATGAACTCCAGGAAGGCCTTGGTGGCCTCGTCGGCATCCTTAGCGCAGTACATGTGCTCGGTAGCCCAGATCTTGAAGGAGTCGTCGGTGACATTCTTGCTCTTGGGCTCGACGCCCTCGACCTTGATGGCGTTGAACTTGGAGTCATCAAAGTGCGAGAAGTCGAGGTAGGAGATGGCGTTGTCGGTACTGCCCATCTGAGTCTGGACATCGCCGGACTTGTCGAGTTCGGCGTCGCCCTTAAAGTCGACGGCCTCGTCGCCAAAAACGGCGGCCTCGAAGGTGGCACGGGTGCCAGAGCCAGCCTTGCGGTTGAGAACGACGATCTTGGCGTCGTCGCCGCCGGCCTCCTTCCAGTTGGTGATCTGGCCGGAGAAGATGCCCTTGAGCTGCTCGAGGGACAGGTCGTCGACCTTGACGTTCTTGGAGACGACGGGGCCCATGCCAACGACGGCGACCTCGTGGTCGACGAGGTTCTTGACCTGATCGGCCTCGAGCTTGGACTCGGCGAAGACGTCGGAGTTACCGATGGTGACGGTGCCGGCGGCAACAGCGGTCAGACCTTTGCCCGAACCGTTGCCCGAGCCGGAGACGGAGACGTCGGGGTTGGCATCCATGAACTTCTCGGCAGCAGCCTCGACGAGAGCCTGGAACGAGGAGGCACCGTCGTAGGTCACCTCGCCGGAGACGGACTCGGCAGCAGCGGCGCTACCCTTGTCGGCGGCGTCGGATGCGCCGGAGCCGCCGCAACCAACGAGACCGAGACCGACGATGCTGGCAAGACCACCAGCGAGGCCGAGGAACTGACGACGAGAATAAGCCTGATCGAGCATGATCTTCCTTTCGTACATGCGACTCGCGGGCACCCTGCCCGCTTTGCTGTTTGGAAAGATACGACCCCGATCGGGCGACAACCGCCTTATCTGCGGTTTCTTACGGGCATTTGATAGACCCTTACCGCAAGCGCGGCCCAGCCTTTACAAACGAATAACAATCCCCACCCAAGCATGGCGCGCTTTTTACACCAATAAAAACAGAGTTGCGGTGAAATAGTTCCTGTTTGGCCATCAAATGGCCCATTCTAGGAACTATTCCACCGCAACTTAGATTGGGAAACCGCGTAACCTTAAAGCTCTAATTCATTCAAGCGCAGGATCGCCACGATATAGATCTTGAGCGCTTGCTTGAGCTGTTCCTCGTTGGCGCACTCGTTGGGGCCGTGCATCTGGCCGCCCCATGCGGGCAGCTCCAGGCCGGTTTCCTCGGGGCCAAATGAGACGGCGCGGGCAAAGTTGCGTGCGTACGTGCCACCGCCCATGGCGAAGGGCTCGGCATGCTTGCCCGTAAACTCGTTATAGGTATCGATAAGCGCCTTCACGGCCGGATCGTCAGCAGAGACCGAGAACGGCACCTTGGTACGACCCACGCGATACGTCACACCAAAGCGGCCCACGAGCGGCTCGAGCTGCTCGCAGATGGTATCGGCGCTCGTGCTGTCGGGGAAACGCACGTCGATGACCTGCTCAATGTGGCCATCCGCCACGCGGATGACGCCGGGGTTGCAGGTGAGCGGGCCAAACGCGGGGCTCGTCGCGTCGATACCCAGGCCGCGGCCATAGGCGTCCGCATGCACAAAGGCCAGAAACTTGACAAACTCGTGCTCGGCAGGCGTCAGCAGGCGCTCGTCGCGCGCACCAAACGCGTCCTCGGCCTCGCGCAGGTACGTCACGATCAGGCCGACGGCATTGATCGTTCCCTCAGGCATCGAGGCATGACCGCCAATGCCGTGGGCAAAAATCTGCGCATGGCCGTTATCGAGCGCTGTGATCTCCAGGCGGTCGGCGTTCTCGACCGGCGCCGGTAGTTCATCGGCGGCAATCGCAAGCTCGCAGATAGACTGCGACGGAATGGCGTTGCTCGCCTCGGCACCGCTCCACGACACAATACGCCCGCCATCGATCCTAGAGCTCACAAACGTCGCCCCAAACTGGCCCTTCTCGGCATTGCAGACTGGAAACTCGGCATCAGGCGTAAACAGAAAGTCGGGATCTGCGTGGTTCTCCAGATAATGGTGAACGTCGGACATGCCCACCTCCTCATCGCAGCCCAGCAGCGCGCGGAAGGTATAGCGCGGGGTAATGCCGTGCTTGAGCAGATAGGCGCCGGCGTAGAGCGACAGCACGGCCGGACCCTTGTCGTCGATAACGCCGCGACCGAGCAGCCAGCCCTCGCGACGCTCCATCGCAAACGGTTCGGTGTTCCAACCGGGACCGGCGGGCACCACGTCCACATGGCAAATGGTCGCGAGCTGCTTGTCGCCGCGGCCCGGGATATCGGCAATGCCCACATAGCCCTCGTCGTCGCGCGTCTGGTAGCCGAGCTTTTGCGCGATGCCGAGCGCGCAATCGAGCGCGTCACGGACCGGGCGGCCAAACGGCGCGCCGGGCTCCGCATCGGCAGCAACGGCCACGGACGGATAACTCACCAGCTGCTCGATATCGGCGACGACATCCTCCCAGACCTCGTCGACATACTCGGTAACGCTCTGCTCCACCTGATTCATGGAGGACCTCCTTACCAATGAGCGGCGAGCGTGCCCGCCCCTCACATCACATACTTATATTGCGAAAAGTTTAGCAAGCTCGGCCACCGAGTGCACCACCGCATCGGCGCCCGCGGCCTCGTGCTCCCCCGGCGCCGCCGCGCCCGAATAGATGCCAATGCACGGCACACCCATCTCGTGCGCACCCTCCACATCGTTGAAGCGATCGCCGATCATCACGGCATCGTCCGCGGTCGCGCCCAGGGCCACCAGGGCATCGCGGACCGAATCCGCCTTGGTCTCGCGCCCCTGCGGCGGATTCATGCCAACCACGGCTTCGAACTGGCAAAGCCCCAGCTCATGCACCATATCGATGCACTTTGCCTCCATGCGCGACGTCGCGACCGCCATGCGATGCCTCCGCGCGGCAAGGCCGTCGAGTAACTCGGGGGTCCCGTCGAACACGGGATATTCCTCCGGTCCCAGCTCATCAAAAAAGGCACGGTACTCGTCGGCCACCACAAGCGATTCCTCGCGCGAGAAGCCGTAAAAGTCGTGGAAGCTCTTCCACAGGGGCGGCCCGATCATGCGGCGCAGGTCACCCATCTGCGCCTCCGAAAACCCGCGCGCAGTCAGCGTCTTGCGCGTCGAGGTCATCACCGCCCGGCCCGTATCTGCCACCGTGCCGTCAAAATCGAACAGCACAATCGGCCGCTCGCATAGCTGTAATGCCGCCATCGATATCCTTCTTCCCCAGTTGGCGATTTCCACACCGACACTTCAAACTGTTGACTATTCAACAATTAAAGCTGGCAATGTGGAACGACTCTACTATACTTGTCGCACTTTGCTCTCAGAAGGCGGCGCGCAAACGCCCCAACGAAAGGTGCAATTATGTCTTTTGCCATCATAACCGACTCCACGTCGGACATCTCCCCCGCCCGCGCCCAAGAGCTCGGCATTTACGTGATTCCGCTGCATGTGATTATCGAAGGCGAGGACCTGCTCGACCAAGTGCAGATCACCGCCGAAGAGTACGTCGCCCGCATGGCAGGCTCCGAGCAGCTACCGCACACCTCGCAGCCGAGCGCCGGTGAGTTCAAGGCACTCTTTGACCGCGTGCGCGCCGACGGCCACGACAGCGCCATCTTTATCTCGCTGTGCAGTGAGTGGTCTGCCTGCTACGCCAACGCGTGCCAGGTTGCCGATACCCACGAGCTCGACGTGCGCTGCATCGATTCGCGCACCGGCTCGGGCGCCGAGGGCCTGCTGGCGGAGTACGCGCTCGCCATGCGCGAGGACGGCCGCAGCCTGGACGAGACCGAGGCGCAGATCCGCGCGACGCTGCCCGACGCCCACCTGCTGCTGATTCCCCGCACGCTCGAAAACCTCGTTAAGAACGGCCGCGCACCTAAACTCGCCGGCCAGCTCACGCAAATGCTCAACATTCGCCTGGCCGTTTCGCCGGAGTGGAAATCGGGCGAGATCAAGGCCATCAAGAAGGGCCGCGGCGCCAAGCGCATCGTCGCCAACACCATGGCCGATTGCCTCGCATTTTTGACCGAGCACCCGGGCTCAAGCGTGCGCGTGCTCACGACCGGCGCCGCCGAGGAGCAGGAGCTCGTCGACCAGGCGCTCGCAGGCCAGGACTACGTAGACGCCGGCACCGGCCCCATCGGCTGCACCATCGCCACCCACGTAGGCGTCGACGCCATCGCCATCAGCTACTGCCCCCGCTACCAGCCCATCCACTAGGGGTACCTTTACCACTTACGGTGAAATAGGGACTGTTTTTGGCTTATCAGCCGCCAGTCAGTCCCTATTTCACCGCAATTTAGAAGCAGTTCATTTGGGACGGGGCTAAAAAGACTGGTATCAAACATTTCAGACCAGTCTTTTTAGCCCCGTCCCATTTTACCTACCCTACATCAACCCGCTCAGGGCAATGTCGACGGCCTCGTTGAGGTCGTCGGTAATGTGCACAAGCTCCGGATCGAGCGGGCTGATCATACCGGCGTCCATCACCGGGCCGTTGAGCCAGTCGAACAGGCCCTGCCAGTACTCGGTACCCACCAGCACAAGCGGCATGCGCTTGACCTTGTGCGTCTGCACCAGCGTGAGCACCTCGAACATCTCGTCGAGCGTGCCAAAACCGCCGGGAAACACGATAGCACCCGAGCTGTATTTGACGAACATGGTCTTGCGCACAAAGAAGTAACGGAAGTCCATGCCGAGGTTCACGTATTTGTTGAGTCCATGCTCGTGCGGCAATTCAATGCCCAGGCCAACTGACTTGCCGTTGACACTCGCCGCTCCCCTGTTGGCCGCTTCCATGATGCCGGGGCCGCCACCGGTGATGACCGCCACGCCACGTTGTGCGATCTTGCGCCCGACGGTACGCGCCGCCTTGTAGAGCGGATCGGTCTTGGGCGTGCGGGCACTGCCAAAGACGGTCACCGCGGGCCCGAGCTCGGCAAGCGCGCCAAAGCCATCGACAAACTCTGCCTGAATGCGCAGCACGCGCCAGGGGTCGGCATGCAGCCAGTCGGTCGACTCCTCGGGCGCCAGCAGGTTGGCGTAGGTGTTGTCCTTAGGAATCATGGGGCCGCGCATGACCACGGGACCGCGGCGGTACGTCTCGTCGTAGGCAGGCTCGCCCTCGACATTCTCGTTCTTAATCATGGGTACTCCTATCGAGAAAAAACGGGCGGGGTCGACGCCATGCGCCAAACACCCGCCCGAACATCAACTATTCGGTATGGTACCCACGATGCATCAAGCGCTTGCAAGCTATCGGTCAGCGGTCGCGCAACCGTGTTAGCAAACGTGACGACCGATCGCCGCTTGGCCTTTGCCGTTGCCCGCGCTCCGCAAGCGTCCGCGCCGTCCTTAGTAGTCCACCGCCGCAGGACTGTTCATCCAGTCGCTCACGAACGCACCGTAGCGGCCCTCGATAATGGCCTGGCGGGCACACTGCATAAGGTTGAGCAGGTAGTAGATGTTGTGCATCGACAGCAGAATACCGCCGAGCATCTCCTTCTGCGTGACCATGTGACGGATGAGCGCGCGGCTGTAGCCGCCCGTGCACACCGGGCAGGTGCAGGTGGGGTCGATGGGGCCGTCGTCGTGCGCAAAGCGCGCGTTGCGGAAGTTAAGGCGACCC
>DBEYTJ010000152.1:0-2565 GCA_048181065.1 Collinsella sp. | reverse complement strand
GGCGCTCTCCACGGCAAACTGGCCCTGGGTGGCACCGTAGCCGCGATACGCGCCGCCGCGGTTGGTATTGGTGTAGACGGCGTCCCAGCTAAAGCGGCTCGCCTTCACGTGGTTGTAGATGGGCAGGCTCTTGTGGCCCGAAAGGCCAATCGTCGTGGTAGCGTGCTCGCCGTACGCGCCGGCGTTGGACAGCGTGTGCAGGTCGATGGCCGTGATGGTGCCGTCGTTCATGGCGCCCAGCTTGACGGTCATCTGCATCTGGTGACGCGAGTTGCCCGCGGTGATGGTCTCCTCGCGGGTGTAGCAGCAGTAGCTCGGACGACCGGTCTGCTGGGTCACGAACGCCACGAAGATCTCGCAGCAGCCCGTCTGCTTGGAGCCAAAGCCGCCGCCGATGCGCGGCTTAATAACCTGCACCTGCGACTGAGGGATATCGAGCGACTGTGCGACCATACGGCGCACGTGGAAGGGCACCTGCGTAGAGGTGGTCACCGAGATGCGGCCGAACGCGTCGGTCGTCGCGAAGGCGCGGAAGGTCTCCATGGGCGCGGTCTGCGTGGCCTGGCTGGTGTAGGTGCGCTCAAAGACGATGTCGCTCTGGGCGAAGGCCTCGTCCAAGTCGCCAAAGTTGCTCGTGCCGCTGCACACCAGGTTGCGCGGGACATCACCACCCTGCGGGAACATAAAGGTCACGTCGCCCTCGGGGTGGACCACGATGTCGTTATCGAGCGCCTGGGTAAAGTCGAGCAGCGGCTCGAGCACCTCATAGTCGACCTTGATGAGCTTGAGCGCCTTGTCGGCAGCCTCCTCGGTCTCGGCGGCGACGATCGCCACCTCCTCGTTTTGGTAACGGACGAGGTTCTCGAGAATCAGGCGGTCGTAAGGACTCGGCTGCGGATAGCTCTGGCCGGCGATGGTAAAGCGGCGCTGGGGCACGTCCTCGTAGGTGTAGACGCCCACCACACCGGGCACCTTCAGGGCGCGCGACGTGTCGATGGAGCGGATCTTGGCGCGGGCATACGGGCTGCGCTTGAGCTTGACGATCAGGGCGCCGGCGGGCACCAGGTCGCCCGTATAGACGGGACGACCCTCGAGCAGCGCCTTCGAGTCCTTCTTGGGCTGCTTGTGAGTGATCTGCTTGTAGGAGACGCCGTCGCAGCTGGTGTCGTTGACCGGCAGCTCGGGCATCTCAAAGCCCACCTGCACGCCGGACTCGTTGAGGAAGCGGACGATGGCGCGCAGCTGGCTCTCGTAGCCGCTGCAACGACAGAGGTTGCCGGCGAGCTGGCGCGAGAGCTCCTCGCGCGTGGCGACGAGGCTCGGGTCCTCCTTGGCGGCGCGGGCAAGCGCCAGCACATTCATGATAAGGCCGGGGGCGCAAAAACCGCACTGCTCGGCACCTTCGGCAGCCATTGCACGGGCGAGAGCCTCGGACTCGGCCTTAAGGCCCTCAAGCGTGGTGATGTTGTGTCCCTCAACACGGGCGGCGGGAACTGAGCAGCTCAGCACCGGGTCGCCGTCGAGCCACACCGTGCACAGTCCGCAGTTGGTGGTCTCGCAGGCACAGCGCACCGACGCGCAACCCTGCTCACGCAACAGCGAAAAGAGCATGGTATCGGGGGCAATCTGAACCTTGACCTTGCGGCCGTTGAGCGTAAAGGAAAGATCGATGAGTTTGGCAGCCATTAGCGCACCTCGCTAGAATCGACGCCGGGCACGCGGCGGCAGGAATACTCGTCCGTGGCAAACTTAGGAATCTGCACGCCCTCGAGCTCGTGGGCAAGCGCGGCCGAAAGCTCGATGCCGGCGGCGCGGCGCACGGCCTGAATCGCCAGCGGGGCCGAGATGCGGCGGCGGTAGTCGGCCGAGCCCCACAGGTTGGTGCCGTAGCTCAGGGCGCGCACGGATGCGGCAAGGGCGCGAAGCTCATCCTCAGAAGGCTGCTCGTTGATAAGGCCGCACGCCTCGCCCTGCAGCAGGGTCGCGCGCAGCGGGCGGGCACCTACGGTGACATGCCAGCTGTTATCCCACCAGGCAGCGGTGACGTTTAAGGAGGGGAAGTCGGTCGCGGCCTTGCGCACGGCCTCGTAGCTCGCACGGTAATCGTGCTTGACGACCACGACATGCTCGATCACGTCGCGCACGTAGCCCATGTCCACGAACTCGGCGAGCGGCACGCGGCCGGCACCCGTCAGCTCAACATACGAATCGAGCGCCAGGAACGCCGAGAGCACGTCCGAGAAGCCAAAGCGGCCGTAGATGCTGCCGCCTACCGTGGCGGTGTTGCGCAGCTGCACACCCACGATGTCGTGGACGGCAAACTCAAAGACATTGTTGACAAGCGCATTGAGCCCGACATGACGCTCGAGCTGGCGCAGGGTGCACATGGCACCGATGCGAAACTCGGTCTCGGTCTCCTCGATTTGATCGAGTCCGCAGGCCGAAAGGTCAATCGCCGTCGCCACACGACGCGAACCCAGGCGCATCCAGATGCCGCCGCCCACAATCTTGTTGTTGCGGTTCTTCTGCAAGAGCTCATAGGCTTCGGCCGCGTTTCCAACACGG
>DBEYTJ010000151.1:0-17924 GCA_048181065.1 Collinsella sp. | reverse complement strand
CCGGCATCATCCGCCTCCAAATCGATCGAGCGGGGGAGCGCGGTGCCGGAAAGCTGTGCATAGGCGGCGATGGCATCCTGCAGGTCCCAGAGCAAAAACTCAAGATCGGCGCTATCGGGAATGCTGATATACGCAATGGTCTGCAACGTTTTTGGTACATCGCCGCGTGCGGTCGTCTCCATGCCGCCTCCTTTCCGGTTGGTTTCCGTTTAGGTTACACCGTCTGGCGGTGCCTCGCCGCGCTATCCTAGTGCAACCCTTACGAAAGGAACGCCATGCGTCTGCCCATGAATACCTCGCTTGCCACGCTCAAGCCCTCCGGCATCCGTCGGATAAACGCGCTCGCCGCGCAGCACCCAGGGTGCATCGCGCTTGCGCTTGGCGAGCCCGATTTTCCCACGCCCGATGTGATTCGCGCCGAGGTGACCGCCGCGCTCGACCGCGGTGATACGCACTATCCGCCCAACAACGGTCGCCCCGCCCTGCGTGAGGCGTTGTCTGCTTGCATGGGGGACGCGGGCCTTACGTTTTCGGCCGACGAGGTCATCCTGACCGACGGCGCGACCGAGGCCCTGTCGGCAACATTCATGGCTATGCTCAACCCCGGCGATGAGGTCATTATCCCCACGCCGGCCTTTGGCCTGTACGAGAGCATCGTCGTGGCCAATCACGCCAAAGCGGTCTTTTTGGATACGGAGCCTGCGCAATTTCAGATTGACGAGGACGCACTTCGTGCCTGCGTGACGCCGGCGACCAAAGCCATCGTCATCTGCTCGCCCAACAATCCCACGGGCTGCATCCTCGACGCGGCATCGCTCGACGCCGTGGCACACGTGGCGGAGCAGGCGGGCATCTACGTGGTCTGCGACGACGTGTATAACCGTCTGGTCTACGTGGACGGCTACGAGCGATTTGCCCAGCGCCACCCGGAGCTACGCGAGCAGACGGTGGTCATCGAGAGCTTCTCCAAACCCTGGGCCATGACCGGCTGGCGTCTGGGTTGGCTCGCAGCCGCAGCCCCCGTCATCGCCGAGATCGCAAAGGCCCACCAATACTTAGTATCGAGCGCCGTCTCCTTTGAGATGGACGCCGCAGCCCGAGCCCTGACCGTCGACCCAACCCCCATGCTCAAAGTCTACCGAGCCCGCCGCAAACGCGTGCTCGCAGCCTTAAGCGCCATGGACCTCGACGTAGTGGAACCAGCCGGCGCCTTCTACGCTTTCCCGAGCATCAAACAATTCGGCCTAACAAGCGAAGACTTCTGCATCAAAGCCATCAAAGAAGCCAACGTAGCCCTAGTTCCGGGCGACTGTTTCGGCACCGAAGGCCACATCCGCCTAAGCTACTGCGTCTCCGACCGAGATCTGGACGAAGGTCTCCACCGCCTGTCCACCTTCGTTTCAACCCTGTAGTCATCAGGGACGCAACACATCAGCCCGCCGACATAAGGATTATGCGTGGGGGGCGTCGCTCAACGGAAAACCGGGCTGCCCCAAAGTCACCGCAGGCCGCGCCGCCGAAGGCCGGGCGCAAGGTTTTCGTAGATTCCGCACGAGCCGGAAAGCACTTAATGTGCTTTCCGAGCGAGCCCAGGACTTGACCGAGCGAAAACCTTGCGCCCGGCCTTCGGCGGCGCGTGCCGGATGGTGGAATTGTGTACAGCCCGGTTTTCCGTTGACCGACGCCGGGGTCCCCGCCATAATACTTTCGGTTCACGCACGAATCCGCTGCCAGAGACAGCCGGTGCAAACGGGCATCGCCCGCGAGCTTAATGGGATATCCCGCCAGCCGAGGTGGTCGAGTAGATATGTCTTCTCGCCCCCGTCGCTCATGCAGCGCGGGGGCTTTCTTTTTGGACATGCCCCCGTCACGTCCTTGTGGCGGACCGTGCCCGGAAAGAATTCGAGGAGGTGTAATTCATGCCCCAGCAGTACAAAATCGACAAGGTTGCAGAGATCGAGTCCCGTATCGCCGAGAACGCCGGTCTGTTCGTCGTCAACTACAACGGTCTGACGGTTAAGCAGGCTCAGGAGCTGCGTCATCAGCTTCGCGAGTGCGGCGCCGAGATGAAGGTCTACAAGAACAACCTGGTCAAGATCGCCCTCAAGAACCAGGAGCAGCCCGAGCTCGACGAGATCCTCGCCGGCCCCGTCGCTTATGTGTTCTACGAGTCCGAGCCGGTCGAGGCCGCTAAGGCCCTTAAGGACTTCTCCGCTAAGTCCAAGGGCGTCCTTGAGATCAAGGGCGGTATCTCCGACGGCAAGGCCGTTTCCGCTGATGATGTTAAGGCTATCGCCGAGCTGCCCACCAAGGATCAGCTTCTCGGCCAGATCGCCGGTCTCATCTCCGGTTTCGCTCGCGACATCGCTGTCTGCGTCAACGGCGTTTCCTCTGGTCTCGCTCGTTCGATCCAGCAGGTCTCCGAGCAGAAGGCAGCCTAGTCGCTGTTTTCACCCGCGGCGGCAACGCCGCACCCCTGGCGCATTCGCGCCGTGTTTTAACTGATCTCCGTGCATCCGCACGGAAACCGAAAGGACTTAGAAATGGCTAAGCTTACCACCGATGAGATCATCGATGCTCTTAAGGAAATGACCCTTCTCGAGGCTTCCGAGCTCGTTAAGGCTATCGAGGACACCTTCGGCGTTTCCGCCGCTGCTCCTGCCGCTGTTGTCGCCGCTCCCGCTGCTGGCGCTGCTGAGGCCGAGGAAAAGACCGAGTTTGACGTCGTGCTCGAGGGCTTCGGCGACAACAAGATCCAGGTCATCAAGGCCGTCCGTGAGCTCACCAACCTTGGCCTGAAGGAGGCCAAGGAGGTCGTCGAGGGCGCTCCCAAGGCTGTTCTCGAGGGTGCCAAGAAGGAGGACGCCGAGGCTGCCAAGGAGAAGCTCGAGGCTGCTGGCGCTGCTGTCACCCTCAAGTAATCAGGCTTTCTCGCCAGATTTCTTTAAAGACGGGGCTCGCATTGCGAGCCCCGTCTTTTTTGTTTTTCGGTCCCTCGGCATCGGTTGCTCAAACTGCCATATTCTGTGATTTGCGTCGTATCGGGTGCCCTGCCGTTGGGCAATAAAATTGCACCATTCGAGCAATAATTTGCGTTGACCTGCTGAAGAATTGTCTCTGCCTTGTAGCGACATATAGTTCCAGCGGTAAGATGCTTGGGTATCGCAATTTGGTCTGCGGCTGTGTGCCGCACGCATGGGGCGCTTTTGCGCCTGCGAAAGGATCTTTGAATAACATGAAGGCAATCATCCCCGCCGCCGGTCTTGGCACGCGTTTTCTGCCTGGCACCAAGTGCACGCCCAAAGAGATGCTGCCGGTGCTCGACAAGCCCGTCATTCAGTACGTCGTCGAGGAGGCGCTCGACCCCGAGGAAGTCGACGATGCCATCATCGTTACTTCTCCCGGTAAGCCCGAGCTACTGAACTACTTCCAGCCCGATCGCTCGCTCGAGAACCTGCTGCGCGAGCGCGGCAAGAACGCCTATGCCGATGCCGTCGCCCACGCTGGCGGTATGCCGGTCGACTTCCGCTATCAGTACGAGCCCAAGGGCCTCGGCCATGCTATTCGCTCTGCTGCCGACGCCGTGGCAGGGGAGAACTTCCTGGTTCTTCTGGGCGACTACGTTGTGCCTAACCGCGACATCTGCGACAAGATGCTCGCCGTTTCCAAGGAGCACGGTGGAGCTTCGGTTATCGCCGTCGCTGCTTGCTCGCCCGAGGAAGTCAGCCGCTACGGCGTTATCGCCGGCGAGCGCGTCGGTTCGCTCGAGGGCGCCGAGGGCGTTGCCGATGCCGAGCCGGGCGCTGTCTGGCGCATCGGCGGTCTGGTCGAGAAGCCCGCTCCCGAGGCTGCTCCGTCCAACCTGTACATCGTCGGCCGCTATCTGCTGAGCCCGCTGGTCATGGACCTGCTGGCAGATCAGCAGGCCGGCAAGGGCGGCGAGATCCAGCTCACCGACGCCATGGCACGTTCGCTCGATCGCGAGGCCATGTACGCGGTCGTCATCGACCCGCTGTCGGGCTACGACACCGGCACTCCCTCTGGCTGGATGGCCACCAACGCTCTCATGGCTGCAAGCGATCCTCGCTTTGCAAGCGCCTTCTGGGACGCCATCGACGAGCGCGGCGGATTGATGCGCAAGTAAGCCTTCGGGCATCGACATTTACGGGTGCGGACCTCGGTTCGCGCCCGTTTTTTATAAGAGCTGCGATTGTTGGCTCTCTGTTCACAGAAATGATATGAACAGATGTTCGGTATACCACTATCTACCTGCGTGTTTTCTGTCAAAAAATTTTGCTACTCCAAAAACTCAATCGCGTCAAGGCTTTTCTTGCCCAACGGTCGGTACCTGATAAACTATTAGGTTGCGATAACTGGCGAAGCTATGCCTCGCCAACCCACCGAGCATTTCCGTGAAGGAGGAAAAACCTGGTGACCTACGCATACACTGCCACTGAGCGCAAGCGCGTCAGCTTCGGGAAAATCCCGGAGGCCATGGAGCTCCCCAACCTTATCTCTGTTCAAAGGGAATCCTTTGAGCGTTTTAAGGACGAGGGCCTTCGTGAGGCGTTCAAGGAATCCAGCCCCATCCAGAGCCAGAACCATGTTCTCGAGGTTACCTTCGGCGAGCATCAGTTCGGCGACCCCGCGCACACCGTCGAGGAGTGCCGCGAGAAGGACATGACCTATCAGGCCCCGCTTCTGACCGACGTTCGTCTCACCAACAAGGAGACCGGCGAGATCAAGGAGCAGCTCGTCTTTATGGGCGACTTCCCCATGATGACCGATCAGGGCACCTTCATCATCAACGGTACCGAGCGTATCGTCGTCTCGCAGCTCGTCCGCTCTCCGGGCGTGTACTACAGCTCCGAGATGGATTCGGGCAAGCAGATCTACAAGGCCCAGATCATCCCGTCCCGCGGTGCCTGGCTTGAGTTTGAGGTCGACAAGCGCGACCAGCTCATGGTCTCCATCGACCGTAAGCGCAAGCAGAGCGCCACGATGTTCCTGCGCGCCCTTGGCATTGCCGTCACCAACGACGACATCATCGAGCTGCTCGGCAACTCCGATGTGATCAAGCGCACCCTGGAGCGCGACACCGCCCTCACCCGCGAGGATGCCCTTATCGAGATCTACCGTCGCCTGCGCCCGGGCGAGCCTCCCACCGTGGACGCTTCCCGCAGCCTGCTCGAGGGCCTGCTCTTCAACCCGCAGCGCTACGATCTGGCCCGCGTCGGTCGTTACAAGGTCAACAAGAAGCTCAACCTCACCACCGAGGAAGAGGTCACGGTGCTCACCGACGAGGATATCGTCGCGACGCTGCGCTACCTGCTGTCCCTCGCTGCCGGCGAGCAGGGCTTCAAGGTCGACGACATCGACCACTTTGGCAACCGCCGCATCCGCACCGTCGGCGAGCTCGTCGCCAACCAGTTCCGTATCGGCATGAGCCGTATGGAGCGCGTCGTCCGTGAGCGCATGAGCTCCCAGGACATCGACGAGATCACCCCGCAGTCGCTCATCAACATCCGCCCGATCGTGGCCTCCATCAAGGAGTTCTTCGGTTCCTCGCAGCTCTCGCAGTTCATGGACCAGGCGAACCCCCTGACCGGTCTGACCCACAAGCGCCGTCTGTCCGCACTCGGCCCTGGCGGTCTTGCCGGCCACAAGTCCGGCTCCAGCCGCCGCACCAACGTGCCGACGGCCGTCCGCGACGTCCACAACTCGCACTACAGCCGCATGTGCCCGATCGAGACCCCCGAAGGCCCCAACATCGGCCTGATCGGCTCGCTCGCCCTCTACGCCCGCGTCAACGAGTACGGCTTCATCGAGGCTCCGTTCCGTCGCGTCGAGAACGGCGTTGCCACCGACCAGATCGACTGGATGACCGCTGACGAGGAAGAGAAGCACGTCATCGCGCCGGCCAACACGCCGCTCGATCCCAAGACCAACGAGTTCATCACGACCGATGCCGAGGGCAAGCTTGTCCGCCCGCACACCGTAATCGCCCGTACCCGCGACTTCGACGGCTCCTTCGGCGCTCCCGCCGACGTGCCTGTCGAGGACGTCGACTACATGGACGTCTCGCCGCGTCAGATGCTTTCCGTCGCAGCCACGCTGATTCCGTTCCTGGAGCACGACGACGCCAAGCGTACGCTGATGGGCGCTAACATGCAGCGTCAGGCCGTGCCGCTGGTTCACCCCGCCGCTCCCTATGTCGGTACCGGCATGGAGCGTCGCGCCGCTCTGGACTCCGGCGAGGTCACCCTGGCCAAGAACGCCGGCGAGGTCATCTTTGCCGACGCTGCCAAGATCATCGTCAAGCATGCCGGTGGCATGGATGAGTATCATCTGGCCAAGTATCAGCGCTCCAACCAGTCCACCTGCATCAACCACCGTCCGCTCGTTCGCGTCGGTGACACCGTTGAGCAGGGCGAGCCTCTGGCCGACGGTCCTTCGACCGATCACGGCGAGCTCGCACTGGGTCAGAACCTCACCGTGGCCTACATGCCGTGGGAAGGCTTTAACTACGAGGACGGTATCGTCGTGTCCGAGCGCCTGGTGGCCGAGGACCTGCTGACGACCATCAACATCACCCGTCACGAGATCGACGCCCGCGACACCAAGCTCGGCCCCGAGGAGATCACCCGCGAGATCCCGAACCTCTCCGAGGACATGCTTGCCAACCTCGACGAGGACGGCATCATCCGCATCGGCGCCGAGGTCGGCCCTGGCGACATCCTGGTCGGCAAGGTCACGCCTAAGGGCGAGAGCGCTCTGACCGCCGAGGAGCGCCTGCTGCGTGCCATCTTCGGTGCCAAGGCCCACGACGTCCGCGACACCTCCCTTAAGATGCCTCACGGCGCTTATGGCCGCGTCATCGATGTCGTCCGCTTTAGCCGCGAGAACGGCGACGACCTGGCCCCCGGCGTCAACGAGCAGGTGCGCGTCTACGTCGCCCAGCGTCGTAAGATCCAGCAGGGCGATAAGATTGCCGGTCGCCACGGCAACAAGGGTGTTATCTGCAACGTTCTGCCGGTCGAGGACATGCCCTACATGGCTGACGGTACCCCGATCGACGTTATCCTCAACCCGCTGGGCGTTCCTTCGCGTATGAACGTTGGCCAGCTGCTCGAGTGCCACCTTGGCTGGGCTGCCGCCTGCGGTTGGGATACCGAGCAGGCCGACTCCGACAAGTACGTCCCCGGTCCGTTCTTCACCGCCACGCCTGTCTTCGACGGCGCCAAGGAGGACGAGATCGCCGAGGTCATTCGTCGTGCCAACAAGAACATGCTCAACAAGGCCACCGCTGCCTTTGGCGATCACATGCGTCCCGAGTTCGTCACCCAGCTTGACGAGCGCGGCAAGACCCGTCTGTTTGACGGCCGCACCGGCGAGGAGTTCCGCGAGCCCATTACCGTGGGTACGTCCTACATCCTCAAGCTCGGTCACATGGTCGACGACAAGATCCACGCCCGTTCGACCGGCCCTTACAGCTTGGTTACCCAGCAGCCTCTGGGCGGCAAGGCCCAGTTCGGCGGCCAGCGCTTCGGCGAGATGGAAGTTTGGGCACTGTACGCATACGGTGCTTCCAACGTCCTGCAGGAGATTCTGACCGTCAAGTCCGACGATACCGTGGGCCGCGTCAAGACCTACGAGTCCATCGTCAAGGGCGAGAACGTTCCTGTCCCGGGTATCCCCGAGTCCTTCAAGGTTCTCGTCAAGGAGATTCGCTCCCTCGCACTGGACATCGAGCCCATGCACGATGCCGACGAGGACGCCTCCGCCCCTGTGACCGCCGAGGAGACCTCCGCTCTCGACGACCTGGCTGCGCTCGCCGGCGTTGACGCCGACGTCGAGGCCGAGGATGCCGAGACCGCCGAGGCACCCGAGGCTGTCGCCGCCACGACCACTGATAAGGAGTAGTTGACTGTGGCAGATTTCGAAGCTACTGATTTTGACTCGGTAAAGATCTCCCTTGCCTCCGCCGACCAGATCCGTTCCTGGTCGCACGGTGAGGTCAAGAAGCCGGAGACCATCAATTACCGTACCCTCAAGCCCGAGAAGGACGGCCTGTTCTGCGAGAAGATCTTCGGTCCCGCCAAGGACTGGGAGTGCTCCTGCGGCAAGTACAAGGGCATCCGCTTTAAGGGCATCGTCTGCGAGCGCTGCGGCGTCGAGGTCACCTCGGCCAAGGTGCGTCGCGACCGCATGGGCCACATCGAGCTCGCCGCTCCCGTGTCCCACATCTGGTACTTCAAGAGCCCCACGAGCTTCCCGATGAGCCGTATGCTCGACATCAAGTCCAAGGACCTCGAGAAGGTTCTGTACTTTGCCAGCTACATCATCACCGAGGTTGACTACGAGGCTCGCGAGGCCGACGCCGACGACCTGCGCGAGGAGCTCGCCGCCGATCTGGAAGAGATCGATGCCGAGTGCGCCCGCCAGATCGAGTCCCTCAAGGAGCAGGGCGACCCCGAGAACTTTGACGAGTTCTCCGACGAGGAGCCGCTGACCCCCGAGGAGATCGCCTCTGGCATCGTCGACATCGAGGAAGAGTGCAAGGACGAGAAGCAGCTCCGCACGGACGCCTTCAACGCCTTCATGAAGCTCACCGAGCGCGACCTCATCTCTGATGAGCCGCTGTTCCGCGAGATGACCCGTTACTACTCCATGTACTTCAAGGGTGGTATGGGTGCCGAGGCCGTCCGCGACCTGCTCGCTGCCATCGACCTCCCCTCCGAGGCCGAGAAGCTCAAGGCCATCATCGCCGACGAGGACTCCCAGAAGCAGAAGCGCGAGAAGGCCGTCAAGCGCCTCGAGGTCGTTGACGCCTTCCTGAAGGGCGGCAACAGCCCCGCGAACATGATCCTGGATGTCATCCCGGTCATTCCGCCCGATCTGCGCCCGATGGTTCAGCTCGACGGCGGCCGCTTCGCAGCGTCCGACCTCAACGACCTGTATCGTCGCGTGATCAACCGTAACAACCGACTCAAGCGCCTGCTCGACCTGGACGCCCCTGCGATCATCGTGAACAACGAGAAGCGCATGCTCCAGGAGTCCGTGGACGCCCTGTTCGACAACGGCCGTCGTGGTCGCCCGGTCTCTGGCCGTGGCGGTCGCCCGCTCAAGTCGCTCGCCGAGGCCCTCAAGGGCAAGCAGGGTCGTTTCCGTCAGAACCTGCTGGGTAAGCGTGTCGACTACTCCGGCCGTTCGGTAATCGTTACCGACCCCAAGCTGCTGCTGCACCAGTGCGGTCTGCCCAAGACCATGGCGCTGGAGCTCTTCAAGCCCTTCGTCATGAAGCGCCTAGTCGAGCTTGGCAAGGTCGAGAACATCAAGGGCGCCAAGCGCGCTATCGACCGCGGTGCCACCTTTGTGTGGGACATCCTCGAAGAGGTCATCGACGGCCGCGTCGTGCTGCTCAACCGTGCACCGACCCTGCACCGTCTGTCCATCCAGGCCTTTGAGCCGGTGCTGGTCGAGGGCAAGGCTATCCATCTGCACCCGCTGGTCTGCTCGCCCTTCAACGCCGACTTCGACGGCGACCAGATGTCTGTCCACGTGCCGCTGTCCAGCCAGGCTCAGGCCGAGGCCCGCGTGCTCATGCTCTCTGCGAACAACCTGCGCTCGCCGGCATCCGGCAAGCCGGTCAACATCCCCTCGCAGGACATGATCATTGGTGTGTACTACCTCACCCAGGTCCGCGACGGTCTGCCGGGCGAGAACCACGTGTTCGCCAGCTTCGACGACGCGCTGCACGCCTATGACTGCCGCTCCGAGGTCGACATGCAGGCCAAGATTCAGGTCCGCGTGTCCGCTGCCGACGCCAATGTCATCAACGAGGACGGTACCCGTATCTTCCGTGTCAAGAACGGCAAGAACGAGTTTGTCGACTACGACGTCACCGGCAACAAGACCGCGCGCTTCGAGACCTCCATCGGCCGCATCATCTTCAACCGCCAGTGCCTGCCCGAAGACTATGAGTTCATGAACTACAAGATGGTCAAGGGCGATGTGGCCAAGCTGGTTGCCGACTGCTGCGATCGTTACCCCGAGGCCAAGGTCGGCCCGATCCTCGACGCCATCAAGTACTCCGGCTTCCACTACGCTACCCGCGCCGGCCTCACCATCTCGGTGTGGGACGCTCTCATCCCTGCCGAGAAGCAGGAGCTGCTCGACCACGCCCAGGCCAATGTCGACCAGATCAACGAGTACTTCGAGGAGGGCTTCATCAACGAGACGGAGCGCCACATCGAAGTCGTTAACGAGTGGACCGCTTGTACCGATAAGGTTGCAGCGCTCATGCTCGACATGTTCGACGAGGAGAACCCGCTCTACATGATGGCCGACTCCGGCGCCCGTGGTTCTAAGACCCAGCTGCGTCAGCTCGGTGGCATGCGTGGCCTGATGGCAGACATGTCCGGCGAGACGATCGACCTTCCCATTAAGGCGAACTTCCGCGAGGGCCTGCTGCCGCTCGAGTACTTCATTTCGACCTACGGCGCCCGTAAGGGCCTGGTCGATACCGCATCCCACACCTCGGACTCTGGTTACCTGACCCGTCGTCTGGTCGACGTGGCCCAGGACGTCATTGTCCGCGAGGAGGACTGCGGTACGCACGAGGGCGTCACCTACAACCTCATCATCCCCGGCACCACCGACCTCAACACCGACCTCGTCGGCCGTTGCTTCATTGAGGACGTCGTGGCTTCCGATGGCACCGTGCTCTTTGAGCAGGACGGCTACATCGAGAAGGTCGCCGACATCCAGAAGATGGTCGATGCGGGTCTCAAGAAGGTCAAGCTTCGCGCGCTGCTCACCTGCCGCTCCAAGTACGGCGTGTGCCAGAAGTGCTACGGCTGGGATCTTTCCACCCGTCGTCCGGTCGCCATCGGTACTGCCGTCGGCATTATTGCCGCCCAGTCCATCGGCGAGCCCGGTACGCAGCTTACGATGCGTACCATTCACTCCGGCGGCGTCGCTGGCGTCGACGATATTACGCAGGGTCTGCCTACGGTCAGCCGTATGTTCGATATCGTCGGCAACGTCAACGAGAAGATCCTGGGTCGCGAGGCCGAGCTGGCTCCGTACTCTGGCCACCTCTCGATTAAGCCCGAGAAGTCCGAGTACGTGCTGACGCTCACCGACTCCGAGGATCACACCCGTGTCCTCGACGAGCGTCGCGTCCCCGCTTCGGTGCGCTTTATGCCCGAGATCGAGGACGGCTGCGAGGTTCGCGCCGGCGACCAGATCACCAAGGGCTTCGTCAACTTCCGCAACCTGCGCAAGCTGACCGACATCGAGTCGACGATGCACACCTTCGTTGAGAGCGTTAAGGACGTCTACACCAGCCAGGGCGTCGACCTGAACGACAAGCACATCGAGGTGCTCGCACGTCAGATGCTGCGTCGCGTTCAGATCACCAACCCC
Organism: Collinsella sp.; assembly: GCA_048181065.1. GTDB lineage: Bacteria > Actinomycetota > Coriobacteriia > Coriobacteriales > Coriobacteriaceae > Collinsella. Next base: position 6,494 of record DBEYTJ010000151.1, on the reverse strand, counting down.
GGCGACTCCAAGTACCTGCTTGGTCAGTACGTCGACCGCTACGAGTTTGCCGACGAGGTCGAGCGCGTTGCCCGTCTGGGCGGTCAGGCTCCCGTGGCCGAGCCCGTCATCCTGGGTACGCTCAAGGTCGCGTCCAACATCGACTCCTGGCTGTCGAGCGCTTCGTTCATCCGTACCGCCGGTGTCCTTACCGAGGCTGCCATTGAGGGCAAGGTCGACCACCTGCTCGACCTTAAGTCCAACGTCATCGTCGGTAAGAAGATCCCGGCCGGTACCGGCCTCAAGCCGTACGCCAACGCCAAGCTGACGTATCGCACGGCCGACGGCTACGTGGACATCGACGGCCCGGCTTCGCCCAACGCCAAGTCGCTGCCCGAGTGGGCTCCTGTGGAGCTCAAGGACCTGGACGAGCAGCTCCCGCAGCAGCTCGACTGGGCCGGCTACGACGAGTTCGGTGGTGCTGACGGTTCGTTCACCCGCAACGGCCACACCATCTCCGCCGAGAAGGCTCGCCTGTACCTGTTCGACGACCTGGGTGTGTCGCAGCGCTGGACCAACAAGTTCAGCGAGGTCGGCATCGAGACGGTCGGCGACCTGGTCGGCAAGTCCGAGGAGGATCTGCTGCGCATCGATGGCATCGGTGCCAAGGCGATCGAGGAGCTCCGTGACGGCCTTGAGGCCCACGACCTGCTCTACATCCTCGAGAACAACGACGACGTTGCCGACGAGGAAGACCTCTCGCAGCTGCTGCAGATGGTCTTTAGCCCCGACGGTCCGGACGACATCCTGCTGGGCACCTCTGCCGCGCCGACGCATCACGCCGACGCCGACGAGGAGCTCCTGGGCGCTCCGATCGACGACAAGAAGGCTCCCGCCAACGGTGCCATCAACGAGGACATGGCTTCCCTCGACGAGCTGCTCAACCAGCTCGTGGACACCGACGACGCCGAAGAGGCCAAGGACAACGACGAGGAGTAACTAGTTCCGCCGTTCTAACGAACGGCGGCGACCTCCGTCGCTGCGCGGCCCCCAGAGCTACAATCTGTCATTCAAAAGGCAGGGCATGACCAAAAGGTCAATGCCCTGCCTTTTTCATGCCACCTTGTACGCTCTGGGGGCCGCTCGCTTGCGTATGCTCAACCTGTTGCGTTCCATTGATCCCTTGCCAAAAGGGACAGGTTTATTTTGGTAGGTTATTCCTGCTTGAATTTGAAGCATTTCGCCCGACAAGAGCGTATCTATGGTGAGGGCCTCATCGAGAACCATTAACGTCACCGGGAGGTGATTATGGAAGAACAAGCTTTTAGACAGGCGGTCGAAGATCACCGGGATGTCGTGTTCCGAATCGCATTGACGTACCTGCGCGATCGCGCCGATGCCGACGATATTGCCCAAGACGTCTTTCTTAAGTTGCTTAAAAGCGATGGACATTTTGAAAGTTGGGAACATCTTCGTCGATGGCTTATCCGGGTCACGATCAATGAATGCAAATCGCTCTTTCGAAAGCCGTGGAGACGCGTGGAGGATATTGAAAGTCTGACCGATTCGCTTTCGGCGGCGCAGGATGAGACCAAGGCGGTCTTGTCAGACGTTATGCGACTTCCGGAGCGATTCCGTGTTCCCATCGTGCTCTATTACTATCTGGGCTTTTCGACCTCAGAGATTGCCGAGTTGTTGCATGTACCAGCCGCGACCGTTCGAACGCGTTTGGCTCGCGGTCGATCGAAGCTCAAATTCATCCTAGAGGAGGGCGACCGTGAAATCCAACCAAATCAAGCAGGCCTTCGAGTCCGTCCAAGCTGATAGCGATCTCGCCGATCGTGTTCTTTATGCCGCTGCTGGCGAGCCGCTTCGCCGAAAGGGTCACGCGAAGCCTCTGTATGTTGCCGTAGTTGGATGTCTTGTCGGAGTGCTCGCGACCGGAGGGGTCGCCTACGCCGTTGTCAATTCCAGATATTTTGCCTCAGCCTGGGGAAACCACGGCAACGGGGATTCCATTACCTGGACTAATGGCGGATCATCGGGGACTAAATACACCTACACCAGAGAGTTTGGTGACGGCATTGCGCCCCAAAGCCTGGAGGGCACAGTCCAGAAGGTTAATCTGTCCGTCGAGGGTAACGGCTATACGCTTGATATCCATGAGATGGCTATCGATAAAAACGGTTGCGGTGCCGTGACGTTTACGCTGTCCAATCCAAATGGCGTTAACTACTACAAGCCGGCAGCAGAGACAGGCGAACTTGTTCTCTATGGTGAAGAAGAACAAGGCATCGGCACGCCCAGCATGAACTTCGGCGAGGAATGGGCTGACACACGCTGCACCATTGATAAGGACACATCAAGCGATACTGTCATTAATGGCACGATGTACTTTGCTTCTATGGATCGCGAGCGAGGTTTTCAACATGCGGTCACCTGGAATATCTCGTGGACCGAGGGCGAAGGCGAGGATGCGAAGCCGTTCGAGGCATCGACGCCCGAGTTTAGCGTTGGAGCGTACGTCGATACAAAGGAACTCCGCTCCGATGACTCGCCTCTCGAGATCAGCCCGTTTTCTATCCAGACACACATCGATGATCTGGGCATTGACGCAGTCACGAAGAAGTTGACGGTTACCTACAAGGATGGATCGGAGCAGATTATCGAAGATGACGACGCAGGGGCGTTCAACTTATATTTTTCTTATACGCGCAATAGCGGAGAGAACATCTGGGTGCCAACGAAGCTGATCAATGTCGATCAGGTGGTCTCGGTAACCCTTGAGGGCACGAGATACACGTCAGCAGGAGAGACCGAAACAGAAATACCCTTTACCATCGTCTATTCGTAAGGTCTGAGGCCGCTTCCCAAGAGGGGAAGCGGCCTATTTTGCGTTATATGGACGAGTGGATTGGACGTTATTCGTCTGATTCTCGGAAGAACGTGGCAAATGGATGCGGATCACCGTGAAGAGTGGCGTTTTCCCAGATAAAACCGACCAAAATAAACCTGTCTCTTTTTGGCAGGTAGCGTTGTCCCGACGAGCACGTCGGATTCCCGGAACGGGCCGCCCGCTGTTTAAGTTTGTCGCGAGTTCCGCACGCAAAGGAAAGCACTTAATGTGCTTTCCGTCTTGCGCAGGACTGTAGAGCAGCAAACTTAAACAGCGGGCGGCCCGTTCCGGGAATCTGCCCCCGCGCACAGAAGGGGATTCCTTTTGTGTAGGCTTTGCGGAAATATGGCTATTTTGGGATACGCCCGGCGGCGTGGTCTGTTGACGGCACAGCTAACGGCACGTATCCTATCGAACTGCGTGTTTCGTAGGGGGATGCTGACCCCTCGATTCAAGCCGTTGCACTTTACAGAAAGCTGGAATCATTCGAGAAGGAGTACGCTTTGCCTACTATTAACCAGCTGGTTCGCCAGGGCCGTCGTTCCGTGCCCAAGAAGTCCAAGAACGCTGCTCTGCAGCACAACTCCCAGAAGCGCGGCGTGTGCACCCGCGTCTTCACCACGAGCCCCAAGAAGCCGAACTCGGCTCTTCGTAAGGTTGCCCGTGTTCGCCTTGTCAACGGCATCGAAGTTACTGCTTACATCCCGGGTGAGGGCCACAACCTGCAGGAGCACTCCATCGTGCTCGTCCGCGGCGGTCGTGTCCGTGACCTCCCTGGTGTCCGTTATCACGTCATCCGTGGCGCCTACGACGCTGCTCCGGTCCAGAACCGTATGCAGGCCCGTTCCAAGTACGGTGCTAAGCGCCCCAAGGCCAAATAAGCCAGATAACGTTTTGATACTTTCGCCGTGTGCCGCCTAAGCGCCGCACGGTAGACACTTAAGGAGATTTCACATGCCGCGTCGTGCAGCAGCTAATCGTCGTGAGGTTCAGCCTGACGCCGTTTACAACAACCGCCTGGTGACTCAGCTCATCAACAAGGTCCTTCTTGACGGCAAGAAGGCCACCGCTGAGCGCATTGTTTACACCGCTTTCGAGATCGTTGCCGAGAAGTCCGAGGGTGGCGACGCTCTCGCTACCTTCAAGAAGGCTATGGACAACGTCAAGCCCACGCTCGAGGTTAAGCCCAAGCGTGTCGGTGGCGCTACCTATCAGGTCCCGATGGAGGTCAACTCCCGTCGTTCCACCGCTCTGGGTATCCGCTGGATCGTCAACTTCTCCCGCGCTCGCAAGGAGAAGACCATGGCCGAGCGTCTCGCCAACGAGATCCTCGACGCTTCCAACGGCCTGGGCGCTTCCGTCAAGAAGCGTGAGGACGTCTTCAAGATGGCCGAGGCCAACCGCGCGTTCTCTCACTATCGTTGGTAAGTTTAAGGTAAGGAACTAACATGGCTAAGCCTAAGTACAAGCTTTCCGATACCCGTAACATCGGCATCATGGCTCACATCGATGCCGGTAAGACCACCACGACCGAGCGTATTCTTTACTACACCGGTAAGACCCACAAGATCGGTGAGGTCCATGAGGGCGCTGCCACCATGGACTGGATGGTTCAGGAGCAGGAGCGCGGCGTAACCATTACCTCCGCTGCTACCACCTGCTTCTGGAACAAGGACGGTAAGGACTACCGCATCCAGATCATCGACACCCCGGGCCACGTTGACTTCACCGCCGAGGTCGAGCGCTGCCTGCGCGTCCTCGATGGCGCTGTTGCCGTCTTCGACGCCGTTGCCGGCGTTCAGCCCCAGTCTGAGACCGTTTGGCGTCAGGCTTCCACCTTCAACGTCCCCCGCATCGCCTTCATCAACAAGTATGACCGCGTGGGCGCTGACTTCTTCAACGCTATCGAGACCATGAAGGATCGTCTCGACGCCAACGCCGTGGCCGCTCAGGTCCCGATGGGCGCCGAGGACAACTTCTGGGGCGTCATCGACCTGGTCACCATGACTGCATGGGACTTCAAGGCCGACGAGAAGGGCATGACCTACCCCGAGCCGATGGACGAGATCCCGGCTGAGTTCGCCGACATCGCTGCCACCAAGCGCGAGGAGCTCCTTGACGCTGCTGCCAGCTTTGACGACGAGCTCATGGAGAAGATCCTCATGGAGGAGGACTTCACCGTCGAGGAGCTCAAGGCCGCTCTGCGTAAGGGCGTTCTGGCCAACGAGCTCAACCTCGTCTTCGTGGGCTCCGCCTATAAGAACAAGGGCGTTCAGGAGCTGCTCGACGCTGTCGTCGACTACCTGCCCAGCCCGCTCGACGTTGAGGCCGTCACCGGTACCGATCCGGACACCGGCGAGGAGATCCAGCGTCATCCTTCCTTCGACGAGCCCTTCTCCGGCCTGGTCTTCAAGATCATGACCGACCCGTTCGTCGGTAAGCTCACCTATGTCCGCGTTTACTCCGGCCGCGCCGAGTCCGGCTCCTACGTGGTCAACGCTTCCAACGGTCAGCGCGAGCGCCTCGGCCGCATCCTCGAGATGAACGCCGCCGAGCGTATCGACCGTGACGACGCTGCTGCCGGCGACATCGTCGCTTGCGTCGGCTTCAAGAACTCCACCACCGGTGACACCCTGTGCGAAGAGGGCAAGGAGATCGTCCTCGAGAAGATCGAGTTCGCTAAGCCCGTTATCGACGTTGCCATCGAGCCCAAGACCAAGGCCGAGCAGGACAAGATGTCCCTGGCTCTGACCAAGCTCGCCGAGGAGGACCCGACCTTCCAGGTGTCCACCAACCACGAGACCGGCCAGACCATCATCGCCGGCATGGGCGAGCTGCACCTCGAGATCATCGTCGACCGTCTGCTCCGCGAGTTCAAGGTTGACGCTAACGTTGGTAAGCCCCAGGTTGCCTACCGCGAGACCGCTGGTCACGACGTCGAGAAGGCTGAGGGCAAGTTCGTCCGTCAGTCCGGTGGCCGCGGTCAGTACGGCCACGCCGTCATCAAGCTCGAGAAGATGGAGGAGGGCTTCGGCTACGAGTTCGTCAACGCTATCGTCGGCGGCGTCGTGCCCAAGGAGTACATCCCGTCCATCGACAAGGGCATCCAGGAGGCCCTGAACACCGGTGTTATCGCCGGCTTCCCGGTCCTCGACGTTAAGGTCACCCTGTTCGACGGTTCTTACCACGAGGTCGACTCCTCCGAGGCCGCCTTCAAGATCGCCGGTTCCATGGCTATCAAGGACGCCCTCAAGAAGTCCGATCCGCAGCTGCTCGAGCCGATCATGGCTGTCGAGGTCGAGACCCCCGAGCAGTACATGGGCGACGTTATGGGCAACCTCTCCGGTCGCCGCGGCAAGATCGAGGGCATGGAGGATCGCAAGAACACCAAGCTCATCCGTGCCAAGGTGCCGCTGGGCGAGATGTTCGGTTACGCTACCGACCTTCGCTCCCAGACCCAGGGCCGTGCATCCTACACGATGCAGTTCGACTCTTATGAGCCCGCGCCCAAGTCCATCGTGGACGAGGTCATGAGCAAGAACGCCTAAGTTCGAGCTCCCTGTTACGTAATCCGCGAGAACATCTCTCGCACTCTTTGGAGGTTTAAGTTGGCTACCCA
>DBEYTJ010000150.1:0-6125 GCA_048181065.1 Collinsella sp. | reverse complement strand
AGCGGAGTACGTAATCGATGTTCTGCTGGTTCATGTCGCTCCCCTTTCTTTCGGGCGGGTTTCGACTGGTCTATATCGCAGATACTATCGCAGAAAAATGTTTCCGCAGGGTTAAAGCGTATCAAGCGCTCAAAAAACGTGCTCGAACAGGCCGTCACGAACGAATGATTAGCGCGAGGTCGAGGCGCGGTGTTCGATGTGGCCGGGGATCTCGATGCGCTTGGGGGCGAGCTTTGCGGCATCGCCCACCGTAGTGGTAACGATGTCGATGCGCTCGGACAGGCACTCGACCACGCGCTCGGCAATGGTAAGGGTGTCCTGCGCGGCTGTGGTCACACCGCCAAAGAGCACATGGTTCCAAGGGTAATCGTCAAACGTCGCGATCTTGAGGCCAGCCGGCAACGAAGGTCCCAGCTGCGCCAGCGCCTCGGTCAGACGCAGGAAGACCAGGCCGTTGACGGCAATGAGACCGAGCTTTTTGCCTGCATAGCCACGGATGGTCTCGTCCAAGCGACCGACGCCCGTGGCGCCACCGTCGGCCAAGGTGACGACCTCGCCCGCAAGGCCGCGTCGCGAAAGCTCGTCGGTAAAGGCCTCGGCGCGCTCTCGACGCACGGGACTGTCGTCGCTTGCCTCGGTGAGCAGGCACAGGCGCTCGCTGCCCGCAGCGGCGAGCTCGTCTACCAAGCCAGCGACCAGCTCACGGTTGTTAGATGTCACCAGATCGACACCGCCATCGGCAACATCGCGGTCGAGCAGCACAACGGGCAGACGTCCCGCTGCCGCGGCGATCGCCTCGTCATTGTCTCCGCAGGTGTTGACGACCAGGCCGTCCACGCCGGCATCGATAAGTCTGGTGAGCGACTCCGCTTCCTTAGCGGAGTCGTTGCCACTAATGGCCGTCATGAGCGAGCAGCCGCGCGCGGCGGCGCTGGCGGAAAGCCCTTCGAGCATGGCGCTCGAGAACGGGTTGGCGATGTCGGCCAGGATCACGCCGATGAGGTTGGTGCGCGAGCTGCGCAGATTGCGCGCGGCGGCACGCGGGCGATAGCCGGTGCGCTCGATAACCGCTGCGATGCGAGCACGGGTTTCCTCGGTCATCTGCCCGGGGCGGTTATTGAGATAGCGCGAAACCGTGGCCGGACTCACGCCCGCCTCGGCGGCAATGTCCTTGATTCTCATCTGCGCCATAGCGCACCCCGTTTCCCCATTGTCGGCAGCCTGAGCCATTTTAGACATTTTTAATAATCTCGGTTGCAAAACGCTGTAGGTGAGCAGCATCGTTTTTGCGTCTCGAGCAGATGCGATAATGGGCTAGATAGCCGAGTCTTTGGACAGCTCAAAATAGTCGGGATGCAAGGCGATAACCGGACCTTGCTCTTCGGGCATCAGGTGCAGGTGTGTCTCTGCCAGATAGCTCGCCGCGTCGGTATCGCCCCTCTTAATGGCCTCGAGAATCCGGCGATGCTGCCGACGAATCGGCTCCCAATCCAAATCCTGCGACACCATACGCAACCAGTTGTATCGCTCAAAATGCGTGTTGATGCTCTTCATCCAATCCCACAACATGTGACGACCGGCAATCTCAAAACATGTCTCATGGAACAGGTTGTCCAGATCAAAGAAACGACGCGTCTCGCTATGGTCGAGCGACTCGGACTCGGTAAGAATCTGCTCAAGCCGCTGCTTTTGCTCGGGCGAGGCGGCCGAACAGCATTTAATTAGCACGCTTCTCTCGAGCTTCTCGCGCAAAAAGCAGGCGTTCTCGGCGCGCTCCATGCTGATTTTCGAGACATAGGTGCCGCTTTTGGGACGCGTTTCCACCAGCTCCTGCTCACGCAGGCGCACAAATGACTCGCGAATGGGCGTGCGCCCGATTCCCGTCTCCTTTTCCAGACCAATCGCCGAAAGGCGCGTGCCGGGCTTGAGCTCGGCATAGATAATCTTGGAGCGTAATGCGTTGTATGCCTGATCTTGCAGGCTCTGATAATGCTGGTGTTGTTCCATAAAGCCCTCGGATGAAGCTCACGGTTTGTCGAATATCACCACGTAATACTATCGCATCCCTCATTCCCTCAGTTACGGTGAAATAGGGCGCGATCGCGTCGCCAGGATCACAAGAGCAAGCGGCGGCATCCCGAAACCCGGGACGCCGCCGCTTTTTGCAATCGATTGGTGCAAAGGGGTTGACTAGAGCTCGCAGGCAACCTTGTAGCCATCGCCGATGGCATCGCGGATGTTGCCGCACTTGTTGGCATCGCCCAGCACGTGGACAGCAACGCCAGCAGCAGCAAGGTCGTCGGCCAGCTTGGTATTGGGACGATAGCCCATGGCAAGCACCAGCGTATCGGCATCGGCGATGGTGTGGACCTCGCCGTCCTTCTCGTAGCTGATGGTGTCCTCGGTAATCTCGGTCACCTTGGCCTCGGTCAGCACGTGAACGCCCTTGGAGAGCATGCGCGTAATGAGCACCGCGCGACCGGCACCACCCTCGTTGGCGGCGAGCGTCTTGGTCATCTCGATAACGGTGACATCGCGGTTGGCCGGCGACAGATCGTTGACCAGCGGGGCCAGGTAATCGGCTGTCTCGCAGCCGACGGTGCCGCCGCCTACGATGACGATCTTCTTGCCCGGGAAAGCCTTGCCACCTAGCAGGTCGTCAGCCGTCATAACCTGCTTAAAGCCCTGCATGAAGGCCGGAGCGATGGGCTCGGCGCCATAAGCTAGGACGACCTCGTAGCCGGCGTAGTCACGCTGAATGTCCTCGGCAGTAAGCTCGGTGCCAAATACGCACTTCACGCCGGCCTCGGCCAGGCGACGATACTGATACTTGATCACGCGGGTGAGTTCCTGCTTTGCCGGCGGAACGGCTGCGATACGCATCTCGCCGCCCGGCTCGTCCTGCTTATCCACGAGCACCACGTTGTGACCGCGCTTGGCGGCAATGTAGGCTGCCTCCATGCCCGCAGGACCAGCGCCCACAACGAGCACGTTCTTGGCCTCGGCAGCAGGTTCGTAGCCAGCCTCGTCGCGCTCGACATCAGGGTTGACGGTGCAGGAGATGCGCTTGCCAAACATAATGCCGTTCAGGCAGCGCAGGCAGCCAATGCAGGGGCGGATGTCGTCGGCGTTGCCGGCGGCTGCCTTGTTGCAGAACTCGGCATCGCACAGATTGGCGCGGCCCATCATGCAGATGTCGGCGGCGCCGTCCTCGATCAGCTCCTCGGCGATCCAGGCCTCGTTAATGCGGCCGACCGTGGCAACGGGAATGTTCACGTGCTTCTTAATCTCACGCGAGCAAGCGGCGTGCGAGGCCTGCTGCGTGCCGGCGGCGGGAATGGCGGAGCCGCGCTTGATGGTGGTGCCGCCCGACACATGAATCATGTCGACGCCGGCCTTCTCCAGGCGACGCGAGACGTAGATCATGTCATTGAGGGTCAGGCCGCCATCGGTGTACTCATCGCCCGAGATGCGGACGTCGATGATAAAGTCCTTACCGCAGCGCTCGCGAATCTCGGCGATAACCTCGAGCAAGAAGCGCATGCGAGCGTCGAGCGAGCCGCCGTACTCGTCGGTGCGCTTGTTGTAGAGCGGGGTCAAAAAGCCGCCGAGCATGCCGTGGGCGTGTGCCGCATGGACCTCGACGCCATCGACGCCAGCCTTTTGCATACGCACAGCGGCGTCGCCAAACTGGTGCGTGAGCTCGTGGATCTCATCGACCGTGATGGGGCGCGGCGCCTCGCGGGCGTAAGACGGGCCCACAAAGGACGGAGCGATCAGGCGCGGCGTGCCCGGAATGTTAAAGGCCATGTAGGCGGGGTGGAAGAGCTGCGGCATGATCTTGCAGCCATACTCGTGGACGGCCGCGGCGAGCTTTTCCCAGCCGGGGATAAACGTGTCGTCGTAGCAGCACATGTCGCCCGGCAGATAGGTATAGGTGGGCTCGACCGTCACGACCTCGGTGATGATCAGGCCAACGCCGCCCTTGGCACGGGCACGATAATGATCGACCAAGTCGTCAGTCACATAGCCATGATCGGCCAGGTTGGTGGACACTGGCGGCATAAAGACGCGATTCTTGACCTCGGTCGTACCGACCTTGATAGGGCTAAAGAGCATCGGATAGGCGGAGGACTCCATACAGGGTTCCTTTCGTTTGAGCCGCTCGGCGGCAGTTGCTAACGTACTTATTGTATCAGTAACCGCCGCATCCGCGGCCAAACATACCCAAACGCCGGTCGGCTAATGAATACCGCGGCCCAGGTCTTCGGCAATCTTATCCACGCCCTTAAGTGCGGCACAGGTCTTTTTATTGGAGCAATGTCCAGTGCAAACGCCACCTTGAGCGCAGTCGGCGCAGGTGCCCTTGCGATAAGTGCGCACGCACACGGCGACAAACGCAATGCCGATAACAGCCAGTACAACAATATCGATAGGTGCCATAGCAAGCCTCCTCTAGTTAACCACCACTTACTTTACCCCATCCTCCACCTACCAAAAAGGGACAGGTTTATTTTGGTCGGTTTTATCTGCGGAAACGCCACATCTCCCCCACCAAAAAGCCCGACTGTCGCTGGGACACCCGGGCTCGTGGAAAGGAGTTAATCCTTATTCGGACTTAAGCGGAAACTGCAGCGGAAGCAGTGTTGGTCTCGTCCTCGTCCGTCCAAGCAAACTTAGGCATGGGACGGAAAATCTGGAAGAGCATCGCAACCAGCAGCACAATGGCCACAACCGTCCAGATACCAAACTGCCCCAGAACAAGCAGGTTGTAGAACTGGTTGATGAACAGGGCGATCACCCAAGCGAAGGCGCACTCGTAGCCGATGGCAATCGCGGTCCACTTGCCGGAATCCATCTGGTTGCGGATGGTGCCAATGGCGGCAAAGCACGGAGCGCACAGCAGGTTGAAGGCGCCGAAAGCCACGCAAGCGCCCATAGTCGGGAACATGCCGGCGAACGCGGTCCACAGGCTCGGGTCGGTCTCGCCCGCGTCGGCGACGGACAGCAGCGAGCCGGCGGTGGCGACGACGTTCTCCTTGGCGACGAGGCCAGAGACGGTCAGCGCGGTGGCCTGCCAGGTGCTAAAGCCGAGCGGGGCGAAGATCCAGGCAACCAGGTTGCCCAGCATGGCGAGCACGGAATAGTCCGTGAACTCCTCGGGGATGCCGTCCATCGCAGGCAGGAAGCCAAAGGAACCGTTATAGCTACCAAAGTTGGAGAGGAACCAAACAACGACGGTGGACGCGAAGATGATCGTGCCGGCCTTCTTGATAAAGGCCCAGCAGCGCTCCCACACGTGCAGTGCCCAAGAGCGGATCGCCGGGAAGTGGTAGGCGGGAAGCTCCATAACGAACGGCGTCGGGCGACCGGCGAAGAGTTTGGTCTTCTTGAGCATGAGGCCCGAGGCGATGACGGCAAAGACGCCCAGGAAGTAGAAGAGCGGGCTGATCCACGCGGCGGTGGTGGAAGAATCGCCGATGATGGAACCCATGAGCAGGGCAATAATCGGCAGCTTGGCGCCACAGGGAATGAACGTGGTGGTCATGACCGTCATGCGGCGGTCCTTCTCGTTCTCGATGGTCTTGGTGGCCATGACGCCGGGGACGCCGCAGCCCGAGGACACGAGCATGGGGATGAAGGACTTACCGGACAGGCCAAACCGGCGGAACACGCGGTCCATGATAAAGGCGACGCGGGCCATGTAGCCGCAGTCCTCCAGGAAGGACAGCATCACAAAGAGCAGGAACATCTGCGGGACGAAGCCCATGATGGCGCCAATACCGCCGACGATGCCGTCGCAGACCAGCGAATCGACCAGGCCACCGTCCTCGGTGCCGCCCGCCACAAGGGCGTCGTGGACCATGGTGGTAATACCAGGAACATAGGGGCCGTACTGTGCCGGGTCGACCGAGTCGGCATTGTCGCCCGCAGCCTCGACGGCCGCGTCGTAGGCGTCGCGGCCCTGACCGAGCACGTACCAACCGTCGGTACCGAAGAGCTGGTCGTTGGTGAAGTCGGTCACCGTGCCGCCCAAGGTAGAAACGGCGATGTAGTACACGCAGAACATGATGACCACAAAGATCGGCAGGCCCAGGATACGGTTGGTAACCACGCGGTCGATC
>DBEYTJ010000149.1:0-3645 GCA_048181065.1 Collinsella sp. | reverse complement strand
TTCGGGACGTGGCGCAGCTTGGTAGCGCACTTGACTGGGGGTCAAGGGGTCGCTGGTTCGAATCCAGTCGTCCCGACCAGAAGTTTGCAGGTCAGGCACCTAGTGCCTGACCTTTTTTGTTTTAAGCAATTGCTTAATTTTGATTAAGCAACAGGGTGCTAAAAATCTACCTACGCGATATTCGCCTTTTGCGGCTACTTGCGCGTTTTGCACGCGCTTGAGCCGATTTATTAACGCGATATGAATCTACATACGCGTAGCTGGTATACAGCCGAGTACGGGCTGTATTTATCGCGGCGATTTACACAGATATAGCGACTGTAACGGACAAGCGTGTCGCTGTATTTATTCCAGTAGTTCACTTGACCGGTGGACAAGTGAGCGATTGCAACGATATGCCAACCAGGATGGGCTCCATACGAGGACGCCGCAGGGGTAATGGCGGGGGAGTGCAGCAGGCGCTCTGAGAGCCGCTGTATGACCCCATTTCTCCTCAAACCGACTACCTGTGACCCGAACCTCAAATGTTCGAGCAATTGCCAAAAGAAAGGCCCATGCAGGATTGCACGGGCCTTACATCAGATCAAATTTGAGCTAGAAGCACCAAACGGGGCAGACGCAACACCATCTCGTCGCGACCTCGGCGAGCGACATATCGCAGTTGTGGTAGACATCGAGGAAGTTGTCAGATCCCGCACAGGGGGACCGCGATGGTGGCCACCGCGCCGCCCGAGGGGCTATTGGCGAGCGAGACGGAGCCCCCGTGGGCGCTCGCGGCCTCGGAGGCGACGTGGAGGCCGAGCCCGTAATGGCGGCCTCCGTCGCGCGAGGAGCGAGAGGAGTCGTCTGTGAAGAGGCGCTCGCAGCCGCGTTCGAGGGCGGCGGGAGAAAAGCCCGGTCCGTCATCGGCGACCTCGATGACGAGGTATCCACCAGCGACGTCGCAGGAGACCACCACGCGCGAGCGCGCGTGCTCGGCGGCGTTGGCCACGAGGTTCGCGGCGGCTCGCGCCAGGGTGGTTCGGTCGAGTGGGGCCTCGGGCGCGCCCGCGACAGCGGGGCCCGTGGCTGCGTCGAGCGTCACGCCTCGCGCCCGGGCGATCTGGGCGGCCTCGGCGAGAACCTGCTCGCAGAGCTCGGCCGGCCGCATGGGGGCCCTCTCCGCCCCGCCGGACCCGCGCGAGGCCTCGATGAGCAGGCGCACGTAGCCGTCGAGCCTTTCGACACTGCCGGCTATGTCGCGCGCGGCGGCCGCGAGGTCGGCGTCTTTCTCGTCTTCCAGCTCCTCCGCCACGAAGTCGGCGTTGGCGCGCAGCACGGTGAGCGGCGTCTTGAGGTCGTGGGCGAGCGACGCCACCTGCTCGCGCTGCCCCCGCTCCGCGGCCCAGCGGGCCTCGAGCGACTCGGCGAGGGAGGCCCGCATGGCGTCCATCGCGGCGAGGACGTCGTTCACCTCGCGCACGTTGGTGCTGCCGACCGCGAAGTCGAGATCCCCCGCGCCGACGCGCCCCGCTGCCTCCGCGAGCGGCGCCATCTTGCGCGAGATCACGCGGCTCGCGCGGCGCGCCACGAGCGCGAGCGCGAGCGCGCTTCCCGCCGCGGCGCCGACGAGCATGAGGTTCTGCGGGTTGGGAAGCAGGCCGGCGAGATCGCGCGAGACCCACTGCGGCAGGTACTCGCTGACGAGCGCGCATGCCCCGCCGTCCTTGAGCGGGAACGCGGCGTAGGTGAGGCCCGAGCCCCCGCCCTCGATCTCCACTGTGCCCGGATCAGCGGCGAGTGCCGTACGGGCCATTTCCGTCGCGTCCTCGAGCCGCGTGCCCTCGAGGTCTGTCATCAGCACGTATCCGTCCTTGTTCAGGATGAGGTAGCGGTACGCCGTCGGCACGTCCTGCTGCCCGCAGACGCCGTCGCGTGCCAGGCCCTCCGCGACCTCGCGCGCATTGGCCGGCCCCCAGCTTGCCTCGTAGACGAAGCCCACATTGATCGCCGCGGAGAGCGCCATGAACGAGGCGAGCCACGCCGTGGCGACCGCCGCGAACGCGTAGGCGAAGTAGCGCGCGATGACGAAAGAGAGCGGCATGCCCCCGCGACCTCGCGCCCCGATCTTCAGAGCTGCCACTTGTACCCCATCCCCCAGACGGTCGCGATCGGATCGGCACCGGCCTCGGAGAGTTTCCTCCGGGCGCGGCTGACCTGCATGGATATGGCCGCGTCGTCGGCGTCGCTCTCCCAGCCGAGCACCGCCTCGCGTATCTGTGCGCGGCTCATGACCTGCCCGGGGTGGCGGGCGAGGTACTCGCAGATGGCGTATTCGGTGGGCGTGAGCGGCACGGCCTCGCCGCCCACGGCGAGGCCGCGCGCCCCGAGGTCAATCCGCACCTCCCCGAAGGAGAGGGCGTGCGAGCGCGGCCGGCGCTCACGGCGTAGATGGGCCGCGACCTTGGCGCGCAGCTCCGCGGCCCCGAAGGGCTTGCGGACGTAGTCGTCGGCGCCCAGGCCGTAGCCGGCCACAGCATCCTCCTCGGCCACGCGAGCGGTCAGGAAGACGATGGGCCCGTCGAAGTCCGGGCGGATCTGCCGCACGAGCTCGAAGCCGTCGAGCCCCGGCATCATGACGTCGCAGAGCACGAGGTCGAAGCGCGAGAGGTCCATCCCCGGGACCGCCGTCGGGTCCGCCGCTCTGACGACCTCATGGCCGTCGCGGCCGAGGACGCGCGCGAGCGCGTCGAGGATCGCCCGTTCATCATCCACTGCCAGTATCCTCGCCATGTTAGACCTCCTGAAACTTCCGTCGGAATTGTACTAGCGCCGCGCACAGCGGTCCAGAGCCCCGCGCGCAGCCGCGGGCGCCTCGGCCGCGTCGCACGCGCGGTAGCGCACGCCCGAGCCGCCGCGCGCCTCGATCTCGAGCCAGCCCTCGCCGTCCGACTCCCGCCCGAAGAAGATGAGCTGGAGCTCTCGGACATTGCCTCTGTCGTCCGCCGCGTCCACCAGGTAGACGTAGTTTGCCCCCGCCCCGGTGGCGTCGGCGTAGGAGCTCGCGTGGCTGCCGGGCTCGGGCGCGGGCGCCCACATGGCGATCTCGGGGTTGGGCAGCGCGCGGTCGGCGATCGAGCGCAGCGCCGACCCCCAGCCGGCGTCGAGCAGGGCATTCCCGCCCAGGACGAGCCCTGCGGAGAGGAGGACGAGCACGGCGGCGAGCGGCCTCCTACGCATCTGCCCTCCCGTCCTCGAAGCGGCAGAACCAGGCGAGAAGGACGGCGGCGGCAGCCAGGGTGAGCACGAGGCCAGCGACCGCGGTCGTGAGGAGAGGGCCCGCCGCGCGTGCGGCGTCGATGAAGGCCTCCACCCCGAGCGACCCCAGGCGCGCGGGCCAGGCGAGCGGCACCCAGCTCAGGGGCGTCGCCAGGGCACCGGTGAGCTCGCCGGTCATGAGGCCGTGCGCAAGTCCGCCCACTGAGAAGAACGCGAGGAGCATCCCCGCCGCGCCGGCGCCGATGACGGCGTTGCGGCCGAGGCGCAGGGCCACGCCGAGCCCCAGCGCGTAGAGGGGCAGGCTGCCCAGCACGATGCCCGCCCAGGCGGCCGCAAGCGGAGCGGGCCCGAGCGGCAGGCGCCCGGCGACGGCGAGCACGGCCCCGA
>DBEYTJ010000148.1:0-4792 GCA_048181065.1 Collinsella sp. | reverse complement strand
CGGGACATGTCAGGAAACGAGGGCAGCCCTGTGGGCGCCAGCGGAATGTGGGGTCACCGCGCGGTCCGCATCTGATGGTGTCGACGTCAATGGTATACGGGTGCATCATCGACGTCTTCAATACAGAAGATATCAGTGCGGAGTGTCCGCGAAGGTCAGCCCTCAGATCCTGCTACGACTACGTTCTCGGATTGTGTGGCTCAATGAAGGACATGGTTGAGGGGGCCTTTTGTCCCCTTCGCTGTTTCGCGGCTTTGCCGCGAAACCACGCGTTACTTTGGGGGTGGATGGGGGATTTGGCTGTTGCCGCCTTCTATCCCTTTGCTGTTTCGCGCCTTTGGCGCGAAACGCGCGGCACTTTGGGAAGGGCCGGGGACGCTGTTGTGTGCGTCTCCGGCCCTCTGATTGCTACTTTGGGTCCCGTGGTGGGACTATGTTGGTGCTACCTGGTTGTTTTACCTTGTCTCGCCGCTCTTTGTGCGTAGGCGGTAGCCGTGGACGAGGTCGCTAATAGCCGGCCAGGGAATCTGGCGGTCGACCCAAAACTGGAGCTGGACCAGATAGCGCTCCGTGGCGCGGGTGAGGGCCGCGAACTGTTCGTGAGTCTCTACCTGGGCGTAGAGGTCGCGGCTGTGGGCGAGGATTGCCGTGGTGTCATCCATTTTGCCGGTGACGTCGAAGGCGCCCGAGAACCAGTCGCACAGGCGCGCGGCGCTGTTGTTGATCGTTGCGAGGTCGGCGGTGCCGTCGTTGGCGTTTTCGTTGGCCTGGGCTCGCAGGAGGGAGAGGGCGTCGGCCGCGTTCATGCAGTAGCCGACGGTGAAGTTCCAGACGGCGAATTCGCGGCCGGTGTCGAGCTTGCGGCGGCGCATCAGGTCGATGTCGCGCGGCTCCTCGAGCATCATTTGGTCGGCGAGGGCTTCAAGTGCAGTGGCGTACTCAGCAAGGTCGAGCGTGAGCAGGGTGTTGATATCCATCATCTTTAGGCCTCCGCTTCGATCTCGACGATTTCGTTTTTGATGTACATGCCCTGGTTGTCCCAGACATTGCGGCAGGCGGCGGCGAAGCGCTTGCGGTCGGCTTCGCAGATGCGGGCGAACATGTTGCAGGTGCCAAAGGGCTCGCACACGTCAAAGAAAATGCAGATTGACGACCATCCGCCATACCAGCTCACGGCACCCGCTGGCTCGTGAAAGACGGGGTTCTCGATGTGCTCGTAATTGGCGATGGGACCCGATACGGGATAGGTTACCTCGGCATCGCAGATCTTAGCCGAAAAGATACGTGATTCGACCGGACAGGACGATTCGAACAGCTTGCATGCTTCGGGAGCCTTGTCCCAGAGCATGTCGGCGAGAAACGTCTCGCCATTCAGCGTGATCTTGAGCATTTTTGTCATAGTAAGGACCTCCTCAATCCGTCGCTCAAGGGGCTCGCTGGCGGATAAGGAGAAGACAGCAGCGGGGTCGCCGAACCCAAACTTCACGACAGATCTCTGTCGCCCCAGCCCGCGCTGTTCTTCGCTAAAGTACCATGCCGCAATTGCGCACGCAATATCAGTTTTTGATTTTCTGGAACGGCAATCGATCAGACGGCTCGCCGACTGCCGGCCGACGCGCGGAGTAGGCGCTCGTCTATTCCTTAAGTTGGATGAAAAGCGCCATGTTATTGCAGGGCTGCATACTCGTTCAATAAGTGCATAGAATCTCGTATAGTGCGAGTAAGATTTTGCGCTGTCTGTTTTATGCTTAGCAAAGATATAGTTTGCATAATCCAGCCTAATCCTCGCTCCATTTAAATAAAGCTGCACGTAAATGGCGTAAACATATCTGAGCTGGGGTTCTGTACGCTGAGCGGATAAAAACGACCGTTCACCGTTCAGCTATTTTCAAAATGAATAAAATGAGCGATAAAGAGAATATAAACCTTAATAAACTCGCGTATTGCACGGGCGCGGGTTATTAATGGGTTGTAGGCCTTTTACAGAAAGGATTCCAGCAATGTCTAAGCCTCTTGGCAAGCCCGATCGTATCGTCGTCGCCCTTGGCGGCAACGCCCTCGGCAACAACCCCGTTGAGC
This sequence comes from Collinsella sp., assembly GCA_048181065.1. Lineage (GTDB taxonomy): Bacteria > Actinomycetota > Coriobacteriia > Coriobacteriales > Coriobacteriaceae > Collinsella. Next base: position 2,713 of record DBEYTJ010000148.1, on the reverse strand, counting down.
AGATCGAGGCTGTGAGCAACACCGCTCACGCTCTTCTCGGCCTGATCGAGCAGGGCAACGAGATCATCATCACCCACGGCAACGGTCCGCAGGTCGGCATGATCCAGAACGCCTTCGCTGCTGCCCACGACGCCATCGGCACCCCCGAGATGCCGCTGCCCGAGTGCGGCGCCATGTCCCAGGGCTACATCGGCTATCACCTGCAGCAGGGCATTGGCCGCGAGATGCACAAGCGCTATAAGCGTTGGCATGCCGCAACCGTCGTCACCCAGATCGAGTGCGACCCGGACGATCCCGCGTTCAAGAACCCGACCAAGCCGATCGGCCCCTTCTACACCGAGGAGCAGGCCAAGGAGTTCATGGCCGAGGATCCTTCCAAGGTCTTCGTCGAGGACTCCGGTCGCGGCTGGCGTCGCGTCGTCGCTTCCCCCGATCCCAAGAAGATCGTCGAGGCTGACTCCATCCTCAACCTGCTCGACAACGAGTTCATCGTCATCGCCTGCGGTGGCGGCGGCATTCCCGTCGTCCGCGACTACGAGAACAAGGGCTGCTACAAGGGCGTTCCCGCCGTCATCGACAAGGACCTGGGCGGCGAGCTGCTGGCCGAGGACTGCGACGCCGACGTTCTGTTCCTGCTGACCGCCGTTGAGCATGTCGCCATCAACTTTGGCAAGCCCAACCAGGAGGAGCTCGAGGACCTCACCGCCGACGAGGCCGAGCGCCTGGCTGACGAGGGTCAGTTCGGCAAGGGTTCCATGGAGCCCAAGGTCCGCGCCGCCATCAAGTTCGCCCGTTCCCGCAAGGGTCGCACCTGCATCATCGGCGCCCTGGACAAGGCCGCCGAGACCATGGCCGGCCTCTCCGGTACCCGCATCCACGAGTAGCCTCTACTCCATTGCCTCTCTCGTGGGCGCCAGGCAAGGCGCCCACAAACTAGCCTCTCTTCATGAGCCCCGCAGTCCGCTCCGACTGCGGGGCTTTTGCTATTCACCTAGTCATTGGAACCCGGCACTTGGGGACGTTCCTTTCCTGCCGGCAGCTTGGGACAGTCCTTAAAGGCTGTCCTCAACGACCACTCATTTAAGTCTGTCCCCAATGACTAGTAGTAGGCCCACATGGCTTCGATTTCGTTGAGGACTTCTACGACGCCCCAGCGACGAGCGCTGCGGCTGGCCGAGTTGGGATCGAAGACTCCAATCTGGTCGGCGTCGTCAATACCGTAAAGCACAATGTAGTGGCCAACGTTGGTAAAGGTGCCCGGCCGAACGGCGGCGATAACGGGCACTCCCGAACGCAGAGCCTGGGTGATGGAGCTGCGATCGATATGGAGCTCCGTTCCGTTAAGTCCCAACTGCCACGCGCCGCTCGTCATAAACGACCATTCGGTTGCACCGGTGGGGGCGTAATTGCCCGCCTCGGAAAGCGCGCACATATCGACGGGGGTCATATCGGTGCGTCCCGTCTTAAAGATATAGACCATGGTGAGGCACGTGGGCCCGCAGGCATTTTGGCGGATGGTGCCGCCGGCGTAAGACAGCTCCGACCACGCAGGGTCGATCTGATAGATATGGGGCATCGTGCCGGCTTGCCATTGCGAGCGCGGGGTCGAAAAGGCGAAAGAATAACCGGGCGCGACGGGGGCCTTGAGCAGCTTGTCCTCGGCGGTGGGCTCGAGACCGGCCGAACCGTGGGACATACAGGAGCTCATAAGCACAAAGACCAGACAGGTGAGGATAGAGCACAGTGCGAGGCGAAGTCGACGAGCCGGCAGGGCGGGAGCATTCACGTGCGATGTCGAGCGGTAAGGCTTACCGTCGCGTTCGCCTTGGGAATGCGAAAAGAAGCGGTTGATATGGAGCCGGGCCGACGTGCGCCGTTGCGGAACCTCGGCTTGACGCCGTTGGGTACGCGCGCCCAGGCGGCTATCTTGCTGCGCGCTTGTGCCCGTGCTCGGACGGCCACTCTGCCGTGTTCTGCTTGTCTGCTGCCGAGACGAAGGCCTGGGTTGCTCTTGAGGACGTTGCGGATTGCTGCTCGTGGCACTTCTGGGCGTAGGCGTGGTACGGCCAGCAAGGCGAACGCTTTGTCGCCGTTGATCACCGTCGTTGTATCCGTATGCCATTCGTACCGCCTTGTCTCATGTATAACCTGTCCATCCTACAAAAAAGATGTGCAACAAATGGGTCTGCGCGTCAAAAGCTCGGTAAACGGTACGAAAGGCGCAAAACGCACGCCCTCAAAAACATCTCTATATGCGTCCGATGAGCGTACGCCCGTCGGACGGGCGGCAACAATGAGCGGCAAACCGTGCCGTTCGTCCCAAAAACGGCGCCGCTCGTTTTGCAGTTCTGCCTTCGGTCGAGCTACAAGCGGAGCTGCTGCGCCAAGGCCGTATCTTAAAGCCACGAAATAAAAGAGCGCGGCAAAACAGACCGCGCAAGGGGTGACGTCAAGGGGCGTCAAAAAGGAAAGGAGGGGAACAATGGCGGACAAGAACGCAGAAGTTGCAGTCGAGGATAACGGCGGCATGAAGAAAACGCTTTCGCTCTGGAACTTCTTCACCATCGGTTTCGGTGCCATCATCGGTACCGGTTGGGTTCTGCAGGTCGGCGACTGGATGGTCGTGGGCGGCGGTCCCGTTCCCGCTATGATCGCATTCCTCTTGGGTGCAATCTTCCTCGTGCCCGTCGGAGCTGTTTTCGGTGAGCTCACG
>DBEYTJ010000147.1:0-5060 GCA_048181065.1 Collinsella sp. | reverse complement strand
AGGCCTTATCTCCAGGGTGTCGACATTGCGGATGATGCCGAAGTTTCGCCAATGGCGGTCGCTGTTGGCCAAAAGGGCATCGCAGACAATCATCTGCGACATAGACCTTCTCACAGCGGCCTCATCGACACCATGCTTGCCAAGGAAGCAACAGTACCGGTCGTACGTCGAGCTTCCTCGCTGGCCGCCAAGGGCGTTCTTAACGTAAACAGCCGGAACATATTCCTCGCGGCCGCCAAGAAAGTCGTCGCACAGACACACAGGGCCATCGAACATTCGCTCAACCGTATAAGGAACAAACTCGCCCTCCGACAGCAAGCGACGATGTAAAGCCGTTGCAACCGCCTCGTTAAAGGGACGCTGATCGTCCATCCCGCACCCTTTAGCCAAAACGCGAATGCCGTTTCGGATCATCCACGATTTAGGGAGCTCGCCCTCGGACGTGTTATCCGGATTTTTAAGACCGATGCCTTCCAGCCAACCCGAACGCTCTTCGGGCGCCGATCGCTCAAATTCGTTCTCAAAGTAATTGATGTTTCGCCATTTAAGTTCGGTGCAATCGGTCGGCCGCAGCCAATAACAATCCGAAAGCGATAGGCCCAGGCACCGAACCGGAACCTCGATGCCACTGGCAATCCCCAGTTCACGATAGCGCGAGACGAGTCCGGGGCGGACGTCAGGCACCGACCGATGGCTCCACCACACGTTGAGCTCCCGTTTATTCACCGTAGGAGAAGAGCTCGAGCACGTGCCAAACGGCATCCTCTGCGCATCGAGGACCTCGGCGATTTCGAAGGGAAACTCACGCGTCGGATCAAATGAGACATGCGCGACCTCATGGTCGGCGGACATCAGCGTAAACTTGCGCCCCACATCGGCCGCAGGACGGCGTCCACGTTTGCGGACCTTTTGATAAGCGACCGCGGAATTGTACTCGACCATCTTCCGTCCGCCCACAATATCGCACGCGAGCGTTCCCGATGCGGCAAGTTGAGATATGCGGGCTTTCGTAACGCCCAGCAGGCAGGCAGCATCACCCATAGATAAGTACTCAGATGCATTCATATGCCGCATCACCTCGTTAAGTATTCCAAACGTTAAGTTAATTAGTTACATACAGTATAATACTAAACAGAATGAAGCGAAAAAAGGCCCGAGAAATCGGGCCTTAGCGATTGGTCAGCCGAGTCGCAAGCTGCTCCCCTAGCGCTGAACGTAGGCGCGAACCAGCTCATAGGTATTGCGCACGCCGTCCATGTGACTGCGCTCGTAGTTGTGGCTCGCGTACACGCCGGGGCCGATCAGACCATGACGAATGTCGTAGCCGGCCGAGAGCGTGGCCTCGACGTCGGAGCCATAGTGCGGGTACACATCGATGGCGTAATCGAGCTCCAGCTCGCGCGCGATGTTGGACAGCGTGGTTACCAGGTCGTAGTTGTACGGACCGCCCGAATCCTTAGCGCAAATCGAAACCATGCGCTCGGTGCAGCCCAGGTCGTCGCCCACGCAGCCCATGTCCACGCTGATCATCTCGCGCGTGTCGGCCGGCACGAAGGCACCGCCGTGGCCGACCTCCTCGTACACCGTAAAGAGCAGCGACACCTTGCGCGAAAGCGACACCTCACCGTCAGCAACGGCGCGGGCCAGACCCAGCAGAATCGACGCGGACAGCTTGTCGTCCAGGAAGCGGCTCTTAATGTATCCGCTCTCCGTCACCGTGGTGCGCGGGTCCATAGCGATGATGTCACCGGTCTGAATACCCAGCTCGAGCACATCGTCCTTGCTGTCAACGTTCTCGTCGAGCAGGATTTCCATATTCTTCTCGATGGTCTTGACCGGCTCATCGGCCACATGCGCCGAAGGCTCGGTATTGAGGACCACACCCGTGTACACATTGCCGTCACGCGCGTAGACGGTGCAGTTCTCGCCATCGGCCGTAGACCACTGGTGCCCACCAAGCGTCGTGGGACGCAGGCGGCCATTGTCCTTAATGGAGCGCACCATGGCGCCCAGGGTATCGACATGGCTCGCCAACACAAGCGGCTCGCCCTCGCCGCCAAGCTCAACGAGCACGTTGCCCTTATTGGAGCGCTCGGGCCCAAAGCCCATATCGCGCAACGTCTCCATCAGATAATCAGTCGCCGCACGGGTATAGCCCGTAGGCGAAGCAATCGAGGTAAGCGCCTTCAACTGGTCAGTAATATAGGAGAGCGTAGAATCCATCTTGGACACCAAAGTCACCCTTTCATATCGAATTAAACCCACAGCAACGATACCACCGCGAACCATCTTTTTACCTAGCGAGATGACCCATTGAGCTCCCCAGAACTGCGCCCGCCACGATAACGAGCCGTCGGGCCCCTGCCCGTTAGCCCCACAATCTTTCCGCAGGACGAAGGAAGCCCCCGCCGCACGAAGTGCGCAGCGGGGGCTTCCGACATGTCCGAGGACGATTGTGGGGCTAACGGGCAGGGGCCCGCCGAACCAAGTTAGGCAGCCGGGCAGATCTTCTTGAAGAGCTCGATGACGTCGTCGAGCGTCGCCTCGCGCGGGTTGCCCGGGAAGCAGGCGTCGGCCATGGCGTCCTTGGCCAGGACCTCAATCTCGTCAGCCTTCATGGCCTCGCAGACGTGCGGGATGTTCACGTCGGCGGAAAGCTGCTTGACGGCGGCGATAGCAGCATCGGCGGCCTCGTCGGTGCTCATGCCCGTGGTGTCAACGCCCATGGCGACGGCGACCTTGGCCAGGCGCTCGGCGCAAACCGGCTTGTTGAACTCCATGGCAATCGGCAGCAGCATGGCGCAAGCGACGCCGTGCGGGGTGTCGTAGTGAGCGGACAGGGTGTGAGCCATGGCGTGGTCGATGCCCAGGCCAACATTGGAGAAGCCCATGCCGGCGACATACTGGCCAAGAGCCATGCCCTCGCGGCCGGAGCCGGGCTGACCGGACTTGGCCTCGGCAACGGAGTCGCGCAGGTTCTCGCTGATCAGCTTGATAGCCTCAAAGTGGAACATGTCGGAGAGCTCCCAAGCGCCCTTGGTGGTGTAGCCCTCGATGGCGTGGGTCAGAGCGTCCATGCCGGTGGAGGCGGTCAGACCGGCGGGCATGGAGGCCATCATGTCGGGGTCGACGACGGCGACCTCGGGGGCATCGTTGGTGTCGACGCACACGAACTTGCGGACCTTCTCGGGGTCGGTGATGACGTAGTTGATGGTCACCTCGGCAGCGGTACCGGCGGTCGTCGGCACAGCGATGGTGAACACGGCGTGGTTCTTAGTCGGAGCAACGCCCTCGAGGCTGCGGACATCGGCAAACTCGGGGTTGTTGATGATGATGCCGATGGCCTTAGCGGTGTCCATGGAGGAGCCGCCACCGATGGTCACGATAGCGTCAGCCTCGGCGGCCTTGAAGGCCTCGACGCCGTCCTTGACGTTCTGGATCGTGGGGTTGGGCTTGATCTCGGAGTAGAGGCTCCAAGCGATGCCGGCGGCGTCGAGCTCATCGGTCACCTTAGCGGTAACGCCAAACTTGACCAGATCGGGGTCGGAGCAGACGAAGATCTTCTTGTAGCCGCGACGCTGGAGCTCGCCGGGGATCTCCTTGATGGCGCCGGAACCATGATAAGAGATGGTATTGAGAACGAAACGATTAGCCATTGATAGCCTCCCATCGTGTGCGGAGCACCCATTACGCCCCGCGCTATAAGTCCCATCCTAACGCTTTTGAAACAAAAAACGCGTGAGAACGTCAAAAGTGTTAAAGCGTTTCAACAGATGATGAAAAATATTACGGCAAAGGAACAGCCCCTTTGCCGCAATCGGTTACTTTCGGCAGCCCTCTTTCCAAGCCTCGGCCGCAACCTTCCAGCGTAAGCGCAAGTCGCGCTCGCGGTCGATGAACATGATGGCAAACGCGACAAACAGCAGCAAGCTCGCCACGACGATGGCATGCAGGCCCATGCGCTCAATACACCAGTTGCCCAACACGGCGCCAAACACAAAGGTAAAGATCACGCCAAAGTACAGCAGGCCGTTTTCCAAAAAGCCGCGCCTGTGGGTGATGATGTAATCGTCCACGTTTTGCAGCGCGTTGCGCAAGTTGCCGATGCACATGGTCGTAGCGATGCCGTGACCGTGGATCTTGCGGAAGCTCTCGACCTGCATGCCGCAGGCAAACGAGGTGAGGCAGTTGGCGAGCAGGTTGTAACCGCCACCGGGGATAAAGCTCACGCCCAGCAAGATGACGGCTTCAAAGAACACCGTCACCTGACGCCAGTGGATCACGCTGCCAAACCGCTCGTGTACCAGATCGGCAAGCATAATACCCACGGCAAACGACACCACAGGGAAGAAGTAGCGCCCCGCAAGTGCCCAGTTGCCCTCCGAGATGCTCACGCCCACGAGCAGGATGTTGCCTGTCTGCGCGTTGGCGAAAACATGGTCGCGCCCAATGTACGAATACACATCCATAAAGCCACCGGCGAGCGCCAAGATGATGCCCAGCTCAATAGACTCCGATATCTGTTTGGCACGCTGCATCGTCGTGCATCCTCCTTGTTGACGACTCTCTCGTGCGTTGGCGGAAACATAGCCGCCGTTCATACTGTAACCCATTGACAACATGGCGTGCGCGCGAGACGGGTTCTCCAACGCGCAGATACACAGTCTGGAAACAAACAGCGGGCGCGGCGCCGGCACCCGCATCGACACGCCGATCCGCCAGCTCGTGTACTCCACCAGTCTTTTTAGCCCCGTCCCAAAAAGACTGGTTACAATTACGTGCAGCATACAAACACCGGGAGGGATCGTGGCAAAAAAGCCTCAGCACGCTCAGAACAACCAGCGCAGTCAGCAGGGCAAACAGGGCCAGCAGCAAAAGCGCGGCGGTAAGACGCAAGGCTCGCGACCCACGCATGCCTCTGCAGCGCCCGCCCGTCCCTGGCGCCCGGGCCGCGATAAGTTCCTCCCCGTCAGCCGCGCCGACATGGATGCGCGCGGCTGGGACCAGTGCGACTTTGTCTACATCTGCGGCGACGCCTACGTGGACCACCCCAGCTTTGG
>DBEYTJ010000146.1:0-3800 GCA_048181065.1 Collinsella sp. | reverse complement strand
GCGAGCAGCTCCTTCTCGAGCGCTGCGATGCCGGCGTCGTCGCCCTCGGCGTACAGGTTGGTGCGCTTCTCCATGGCGGCAAACGGAGCCCAGCTCTTGGGGATCACGATGTCGGCGCCCTCGAAGGCCTCGGCCATGGTGTTGACCTGCTTAAAGGTGGTGCCGGACTCGGCGGCATAGCCCTTGGCGCGCTCGACGACCTCGGGCATGAGGTCGTAGCCCTCGGGGTGAGCCAGGGTGACATCCATGCCAAAGCGGGGCAGCAGGCTGATCAGCGACTGCGGGCAGGACAGCGGCTTGCCGTAAGAGGGCGAATAGGCCCAGGTGACGGCGACCTTCTTGCCCTTGAGGTTCTCGAGGCCGCCAAACTCGTTGATGAGGTAGAGCATGTCGGCAGAGGACTGCGTGGGGTGATCGGAGTCGGACTGCAGGGAGATGAGCGTGGGACGGTGATCCAGAACGCCGTCCTCGTAAGCCTGCTGGACAGACTCGGAGACCTCGGCCATGTAGGCGTCGCCCTTACCGATGTACATGTCGTCGCGGATGCCGATGACGTCGGCCATGAAGGAGATCATGGTAGCGGTCTCGCGGACGGTCTCGCCGTGAGCAATCTGGGACTTCTTCTCGTCCAGGTCCTGCAGCTCAAGGCCGAGCAGGTTGGCGGCCTTAGAGAAGGAGAAGCGCGTACGGGTGGAGTTGTCGCGGAACAGCGAGACGGCCAGGCCCGAATCGAAGATCTTGGACGAAACGTTGTTCTCGCGCAGCTCGCGCAGAGCGTCGGCGACGATGTAGAGCGCCTTGAGCTCATCGGTGGTCTTATCCCAGGTGTGCAGGAAGTCGCTGCCGTACATACCCTTAAAATCGAGGCCGTTCAGCTGCTCGACGAGCTCGGTAAACTTGGCGTCCATGTAAATGTCCTTTCTAAAGGTGAAACGATCGCAATGAGTAGATGCGCTCCGGCATGCGCGTGTGGCTAGAACATGCAGAGCGCTATGACGAGGACCCGCCACCGTCGAGGAAGCATGGGAGATAACGACCGCGGGCCCTAAGTCAACAGGAGGCGCCGGGGGCATAAACTGCCCCCGGCTCAACAAGATCGAGGAATGGGACTAGTCGATCTTGTTGTTGGTCAGACCGGCGCGGAACACGGTGGCATCGCCATCGGCCTGGCTCGGATCGTAGAGGTTCAGGGCAGCCACATACATGGCGGCAGCGGTGACCAGGTCGTCCTTGTAGGTGACCTCGTTGGGAGCGTGAGCCTGAGACTCGGCACCCGGGCCAAAGCCGACGCAGGGGATGCCATAGCGGCCCTGGATGGAAACGCAGTTCGTGGAGAAGGTCCACTTGTCGCACAGCGGACGACCGGTGCGCTTGTCCATGCTGGGCTCGCAGCCGATGCGCTCGTCACCGAACATAGCCTTATGGGCGTCGACGAGGGCCTTGACGTGCGGAGCGGTCTCCTTGTTGATCCACGTGGGGAAGTAAGCCTCGGTCTCGTAGACCTCGCCGGTCCAGGACGGACGGTCGTACATGTACATGGAGACCTTCACGTCGTCGCCGTACTTCTTGGCTGCCGGCAGGTTGCGGATCTCGTCCAGGCAGGACTCCCAGGTCTCGCCGGCGGTCATGCGACGGTCGATGGAGATGGCGCAGGAGTCAGCGACAGCGCAGCGGCTGGGGCTGGTGTAGAAGATCTGGCTGACGGTGCAGGTGCCGCGGCCCAGGAAGCGGGCGTCCTCGAAGTGCTCGGGGTTGTACTTGGGGTCGAGCATCTTGACGAGGCCCTTGATGTCGGTCGACTCGTCGCAGCCGTTGTTGTTGAGGGCGCGGACGTCGGCGATGATGTCGGCCATCTTGTAGATGGCGTTGTCGCCGCGGTCGGGAGCGGAGCCGTGGCAGGAGGTGCCGCGAACGTCGACGCGGATCTCCATACGGCCGCGGTGACCGCGATAGATGCCGCCGTCGGTGGGCTCGGTGGAAATGACGAACTCGGGCTTAATGCCGTCCTTGTTGTAGATGTACTGCCAGCACATGCCGTCGCAGTCTTCTTCCTGGACGGTACCGACGACCATGATCTTGTAGCCCTCGGGGATAAGGCCCATGTCCTTCATCATCTTGGCAGCGTAGGTAGCAGAAGCCATGCCACCCTCCTGGTCGGAGCCGCCGCGGCCGTAGATGATCTCGTCGGTCTCGTAGCCCTCATAGGGATCGGCGTCCCAGTTCTCGATGTTGCCGATGCCGACGGTGTCGATGTGGGAGTCGATGGCGATAATCTTGTCGCCCTCGCCCATAAAGCCCATAACGTTGCCCAGGCCGTCGACCTTGACCTCGTCATAGCCGAGGCTCTCCATCTCGGCCTTGATGCAAGCGACAACCTCACCCTCCTCGCAGGACTCAGAGGGATGGGAGATCATTGCGCGAAGAAAACGCGACATATCAGCACGGTGGGACTCAGCAGCAGCCTTGATAGCGTCGAAATCGAGTTCTTTAGCCATTGTTCATAACCTTTCATACGAAGGGATCTACCTGTGAGGTGGCGGAGCGATACCTATTTACTCCGCCCAGTATTAGCAAGTGGGGTATTCGCCTTCCCAGACGATGCGACGGTACTGATCGGGGTCCGTGTCACCTTCCGTGGAGAAGCAGAGCACGGAGCTCGTCTTGTCCAGGCCGATGAGCTCCTTGAGCTCGGCGTACTCGGGATCGAGCATGAGGGTCTCGACCAGGCCGGTGGTCACTGCGCCGGACTCGCCGGAGATGACGCGCGGGTCGCCCTTCTCGGGGGCGCCCAGGGTGCGCATGCCGCGAGCGGTGACCCAGTCGGGGCAGGACACGAAGGCAGTGGTGTGGTTGCGCAGGATATCCCAGCCCAGGATGTTGGGCTCGCCGCAGCACAGGCCGGCCATGATGGAGGGCATGTCGCCGTCCACGATGCGCGGGTCGCCGTCGCCGGCGGCAGCGCCCTTGTACAGACAGGCGGCAGGCGCGCACTCGACCACGACAAAGGTGGGCGGGTTATCGGGATACAGGTTGGTGAAGTAGCCCACCACGGCGCCGGCGAGCGAGCCTACGCCAGCCTGGACAAAGACGTGCGTCGGGCGGTTGATGGCCATCTCACGCAGCTGCTCGGCAGCCTCGGATGCCATGGTGCCGTAGCCCTCCATGATCCAGGACGGGATCTTCTCGTAGCCCTCCCAGGCGGTGTCCTGAACGATGACGCCGCGCTCGCAGGCATCGGCCTCGGCGGCGGCCATGCGCACGCACTCGTCGTAGTTGACCTCTTCGATGGTCACCGTGGCGCCCTCGGCAGCGATGTTATCGAAGCGGGGCTTGGTGGAACCCTTGGGCATGTGCACGACGGCCTTCTGGCCCAGCTTGTTGGCAGCCCATGCCACACCGCGGCCATGGTTGCCGTCGGTGGCGGTAAAGAAGGTAGCCTGGCCAAAGTCCTTGGCAAGCTGATCGGAGGTCAGGTAATCGAAGGTGCACTCGGCAACGTCCTTGCCAGTCTCGTCGGCAATGTAGTTGGCCATGGCAAACGAACCGCCCAGAACCTTAAAGGCGTTGAGGCCAAAGCGATAGCTCTCGTCCTTAACGCACAGGTTGGACAGGCCCAGGCGCGCGGCCTGGCCATCCAGGCGGGCAAGCGGAGTGACGGTGTACTGGGGGAACGACTGGTGGAAGGCACGGGCCTTCTTCACGTGGTCGAGGCTCATGATTCCCAAGTGCTTGTCATCGCTCTTGGGCATCGTGTTGCCCGCCCACTGGATCTTATCGGCCATACGGTGAACTCCTTAAGT
>DBEYTJ010000145.1:0-1413 GCA_048181065.1 Collinsella sp. | reverse complement strand
ATGTTCAGCCGCATGCCGCACCTGACGCGCCTGATGATGCTGGGCATCATGGGCATGTTTGTGGCGCCGTTTGGCATGCTCGTGTCCAAGTGGGGCGCCCTGGTGGCGTTTGCCCAGACCGGCAACGTGCTCATGATCATGGTGCTGGCCTTTGGCTCGGCCGCGACGTTCTTCTTCTGGGGCAAGTGGCTTGCCAAGCTTTCGGGCGTCGACCCCACGGCTCAAAACGTTGAGGTCAATGTCCATAAGACCGAATGGATGGCGCTCAACACCATCGCCGCGCTGCTGATTCTGTGCTGCGTGGCGTTCCCGGTTATCTCGAGCGGCCTGGTGTCGCCTTACTTGGCCATGGTGTTTGGCCGCGTGCCGTACGTTATTGGCAAGGACGCCATGTACCTGATGGTGGTTATCGTGGCGTTTATCGCCGTGGTGCTGCTGACTTCATTCCGAGTGAGCAACAAACCGCATGTAAACGTATATCTTTCGGGCGTGGGAACCGACAAATATCGCCATTTCCGCGGCTCGATGGGACGCGAGGTGAAGGCCGAAAAGCGCAATTGGTACTCGGAGGACGCCCTTGGCGAGAAGCGTATTGGCCCCGCGGGCAGCGTCGTGTGCTGCAGCATTATCTTGTTTGCGCTGCTGTGTTGCGCGTGGATTGGACCCGAGCGACTTGCCATGAGCGCGCCCTCGGTGTTGCGCGGCAAGTATTTCGAAGGCTCGGGCGTCGTGGGCATCTTTATAGGCACCGTGGCGTTTGTCCTGATTGCGCCGCTTCTGGGCGGTCTGATCGACGGCATCGATCGCAAGCTGTCCGCCCGCATGCAGGGCCGCGTGGGCCCGCGCCTGCTGCAACCCTTCTACGATGTGGCCAAGCTCCTGCGCAAGGCCCCTGCCAGCGTAAACACCATGGACGATACCTATATGGCGTGCGCGCTCATCTTTACCGTCGTGGGCGGCGGCATCTTTGTGTCGGGCTCCAACACGCTGCTGTGCGCTTTTATGGTGACGCTCGCCGCGATCTTTGTGGTGCTGGCGTCCGCCTCGACGCAAAGCCCGTTTGCTCAGGTCGGCGCCGACCGCGAGCTGCTGCAGGTCATGAGTTACGAGCCCGCTGTTCTGCTGATGAGCGTGGGCCTGTACCTTGCCACCGACAGCTTCGATTCCATTGCCGTGACGGGGCAGTCGGCCCCCATCATCGTGTACAGCGCACCCATTTTCCTCGCGCTGCTCGCGGTGCTTACCATCAAGCTGCGCAAGTCGCCGTTTGACCTTTCGTACTCGCATCACGCGCATCAGGAGATCGTCCAGGGCGTCGCCACCGAGATGAGCGGCGGCACGCTGGCCAAGATGACCCTTATGCACTGGTGCGAGACCGTGCTGTTTTTGATGTGGGTGGGCATGTTCTTTGTT
>DBEYTJ010000144.1:0-2149 GCA_048181065.1 Collinsella sp. | reverse complement strand
CCTGCCGTTCATCACCATGAACCAGTCCGGCCCGCTGCACCTCAACTACACGCTGACCCGCGCCGAGTTCGAGAAGATCACCCGCGACCTGCTCGAGCGCTGCAAGCAGCCTGTCACCAACGCCCTGCGCGACGCCAAGCTCAAGCTCTCTGATCTGACCGAGGTCATCCTCGTCGGCGGCTCCACCCGTATGCCTGCCGTCCAGGAGCTCGTCAAGACTATGACCGGCAAGCAGCCCAACATGTCCGTGAACCCCGATGAGGTCGTTGCCGACGGCGCTGCCGTCCAGGGCGGCGTGCTCACCGGCGACGTCGAGGGCATCCTGCTGCTCGACGTTACCCCGCTGTCGCTGGGCGTCGAGACCATGGGCGGCATCATGACCAAGATGATCGACCGCAACACCACGATCCCGACCTCCAAGACCGAGGTCTACTCCACCGCTGCCGACAACCAGACCAGCGTCGAGATCAACGTGCTCCAGGGCGAGCGCGAGCTTGCTCGCGACAACAAGTCGCTCGGTAAGTTCCAGCTGACCGGCATCCCGGCTGCCCGTCGCGGCGTGCCGCAGATCGAGGTTACCTTCGACATCGACGCCAACGGCATCGTCAAGGTCTCCGCTAAGGACAAGGGCACCGGCAAGGAGCAGCAGATCACCATTTCCGGCTCCACCGCTCTGTCCGACGACGAAGTCGATCGTATGGTCAAGGACGCCGAGGCTCATGCCGAGGAGGACAAGAAGCAGAAGGAAGAGGTTGAGGTCCGCAACCAGACCGATAGCCTGTGCTACTCCACCGAGCAGACCCTCAACGAGCTGGGTGACAAGGTTTCCGCCGACGTGAAGTCCAAGGCCGAGGCCGCTATCGCCGACGCCAAGAAGGCGCTCGAGGGCTCTGACGTCGAGGCCATCAAGGCCGCTGGCGAGTCCCTGCAGTCCGTGGCCTACGAGCTGGCTCAGGTTGTCTACGCCGACGCTCAGCAGCAGACCGACGGCGCCGCCGGTGCCCAGCCTGCCGACGATGACGTTGTAGACGCCGACTACGAGGTTGTGGACGACGAGGACAAGTAATCATGTCCGCCCGTAAAGCTCGCACGGAGGCGGCTGCCGCTGGCGCCGCCCCCGTTGACTCTGAGGAGAAGGACGTGAAGATTCCCGTAGAGGCCGTCGACGATACCGAGGCCAACGAGGCCGAGGCCGCCGAGGCTGCCGAGAACCAGGTAGAGGATTCCAACAAGGAGGCGACGATGACCGAGGACGAGATGGTGGAAGCCGCTATCCGCGCCGGTGAGGAAGCCGCCGACAACGACTTTAAGCTCAAGTTCGAGCAGGCCCAAAAGGAGCTTGCCGACGTGCGCAACGAACTCGATGCTGCGGCAGAGGCTCAGAAGGCCGCCGAGGACAAGGCAAAGGACGCCACCGAGCGCACCGCCCGTCTGCAGGCCGACTGGGAGAACTTCCGTCGCCGCACCGCCAACGAGCGCATTGCCGAGCGCGAGCGTGCGACCGAGAAGCTCGTCACGGCGCTGCTGCCGGTGGTTGACGATATCGAGCGTGCAATCGACCATGCCCGCAGCCAGGAGCTTTCCGACGATTTTAAGCAATTCGTCGATGGCGTTGACGCGGTGCATGCCAAGCTGCTCGATGTGTTTGCGCACGAGGGCGTTGAGCCCATCGACCCCAAGGGCGAGGCGTTCGATCCGCTCGAGCACCAGGCCGTGGGGCGTGTCGAGGACGCATCGCAGTACGACGAGACCGTCAACGACGTGTACCAGAAGGGCTACCGCATGGCGGACCGCATCCTGCGTTCCGCGATGGTGACGGTGACCTACGGTGGCGAGAAGCGCCCCGCACCGGAGCCCGAAGCGGCGCCCGAGGATGCCGCGGCCGATACGGCCGAGAGCACCGAGGAGTAATTGAGAAGGGCCCCGGGGCAACACCCGGGGCCCTTTCTGGCCTAGTGCCATATGAAAGCATGAGCCGCCGCCCGCTGGGCGGCGGATGAAACAGGAGAGGAGCTACGATGGCTGCAGGCAAAACCTTCTATGACATCCTGGGCGTATCCAAGAGCGCCTCCGACAAAGAGATCAAGAGCGCGTTTCGCAAGCTCGCGCAAAAATATCACCCCGATGCCGGCGGCGACGAGGCCAAGTT
>DBEYTJ010000143.1:0-3206 GCA_048181065.1 Collinsella sp. | reverse complement strand
GCGCGCCTGGCGACCGCCAAGCAGCGGCTGCTCGCCTTCCTCGCAAAGCGAGGGTTCGTCTACGGCGGCACCACGCCCGCCGGCAACCCGAGGAAGTACTGGACCTACGACTTCCTGAGGTGGCTCGACAAGGTCAGGCCTGAGGACGATGGCGGGGTTCGGACGCTCGCCGCCCTGAGGAACGAGGTCGAGGCCGCGGCGGAGGCCCGGGCGGACCTGCTCTCCGAGTACAGGGCAGCCGTGGATGCCAGCCCGATCGCCGCGGAGGTGGCCGCCCTCCAGTCGATCAAGGGCTGCGCCTTCGCGCTGGCCGCAGCCTTCTCGGCCGAGGTCGGCGACTTCACGAGGTTCCGTTCCGGAAGGCAGGTCACGGCCTATTTCGGCCTCGCGCCGAGTCAGAGGTCGAGTGGCGACTCCGTGCGGCTCGGAGGCATCAGCGGTGCGGGCAACGCGCTCGTGAGGAAGCTGGCCGTTGAGGGTTCATGGTGCTACGCCGCGGCACGGCACCAGCCGAAGCTCATGCCGAGGGACACGGGCGTGCCCCTCGAGATAAGGATGCACGGGAGGAAGGGGTCCGAGCGGC
The DNA here is from genome assembly GCA_048181065.1 of Collinsella sp. GTDB lineage: Bacteria > Actinomycetota > Coriobacteriia > Coriobacteriales > Coriobacteriaceae > Collinsella. The sequence goes on along the minus strand of DBEYTJ010000143.1, from coordinate 2,623 downwards.
TCCTGCGGCGGCGCGAGGAGATGCTCGCCCGCGGCATGCCCGCGGCGAAGGCCAACGCGGCCACCGCGGCCGAGCTCGTGAGGTGGCTCTGGGCCCTCGGCATGATGTGCCGGGAGGGCGCGGAATAGACATAGCCCCCGTCCCAGCGAGCCGGGCGGCCTTCGGGGATACCCCCTATTTCGCTGTGCGCGCGGAGCCCTCCGCATGCGCCTCGACAGACTTGGGGAACCCCGCCGAAGGAATGGAGTGCGGGCCGACAGAACGGTATCCGCGGATATGAGACTGAGCCGAAGGCGTCGATGACATGCCGGGGCGGACCGGGACGGGTTAACGGCAGGCCCCGCCGACCGATTGCAAGCGGTCGGCGGGGCCATTGTGGCTCTTGACAGCGGATTGGGTCATATGAGCGAAAACCCGCCAGAGCGAGCAAGGTGCCTTGAAACAAGGCGGCATTGATCTTTTGATCATGCCGCCGAAGTTGAAAGGCAGATTGCCGCTCTGGCGGGCTTGCAGCGTCAACTGGTTACGCGGGTTGGTAAACCCGCGTAACCCCCTAGTACATCTTTGCGCCGGCGGGGATGGAGGCGTCGAGCTGGATCAGGTTGAGGCGCTCCTCACCATCCTCCTCGTGGATGGCACTGATGAGCATGCCGCAGCTGGGGATGCCCATCATCTTGCGCGGAGGCAGGTTGGTGATGGCGAGCAAGGTCTTGCCGACCAGGTCCTCGGGCTCGTAATAAGCGTGAATACCGGAGAGGATGGTGCGGTCGGTACCGGTACCGTCGTCGAGCGTAAAGTTCAGCAGCTTCTTGGACTTCTTGACGGCCTCGCATGCCTTGACCTTCACAGCGCGGAAATCGCTCTTGGAGAAGGTATCAAAGTCGACGAACTCCTCAAACAGCGGCTCAACGGCGATCTTGGAGTAATCGAGCGTGGGCTTAAGCGACTTAACGAATGGGCTCGCGGCGTTGCCGGCCTCTGCAGCCTTGGCGGCAGCGGCACCGGACTGGAAACCCTTCTCGGGCTTCATGTGCGGGAACAGCAGGACGTCGCGGATAGAAGCCTGGTTAGTAAGCAGCATGACCACGCGGTCGATACCAATGCCAATGCCGCCCGCGGGAGGCATACCGTACTCGAGGGCGCGCACGTAGTCCTCGTCATACTCCATAGCCTCATCGTCGCCGCCGGCCTTCTCGGCCATCTGGGCAGCAAAGCGCTCAGCCTGGTCGACCGGGTCGTTGAGCTCGGAGAATGCGTTGGCGTACTCGTGGCCGGCGATGACCAGCTCAAAGCGGTGAGTCAAACGCGGGTCGTCCTCAAAACGCTTAGCGAGCGGGCTGACCTCGATGGGGTAATCGCACACGAAGGTCGGGTTGACGATGGTGTCCTCGCCCAGCTCATCGTAAATCTCGGCGATGATCTTGCCGGCAGTCCACTCGGGCTTGATCTCCAGGCCCTTCTCGCGCGCGGCGGCAGCAAGCTCCTCGACCGGCGTGTCGATGGTGACCTGCTTGCCGAGCACGTCGGAGACGATGTCGGTCATGGGACGGCTGGCCCACTCACCAGAAAGGTCGATGGTCTGGCCCTGGTACTCGATGACCTCGGGGTTGCCGATGGCCTTGTTAGCTGCCTTAATGACACCCTGGGCGAGCGCCTTCATGCCCTCGAGGTCGGAGAAGGCACGGTAGGCCTCCATCGTGGTGAACTCGGGGTTGTGGGTAAGGTCCATGCCCTCGTTACGGAAGATGCGGCCGATCTCGAACACGCGCTCAAAACCACCGACGATGCAGCGCTTGAGGTGCAGCTCGGTGGCAATACGCAGGTAGCACTCCTGATCGAGCGCGTTGAAGTGGGTAATGAACGGCTTGGCAGTAGCGCCGCCCTGGATGGTCTGCAGGATGGGGGTCTCGACCTCCATGTAGCCGTCGGACTCCATAAAGCGACGGAAGGTGGAGAGAATCTGCGAACGCTTACGGAAGGTCTCGCGAACGTCGTCGTTGGCGATCAGGTCGACGTAGCGCTGGCGATAGCGGGTCTCCTTGTCGGAAAGACCGTGGAACTTCTCGGGCAGCGGACGAACGGCCTTGGAAAGCAGGGTCGCGCTCTTAGGGGCAACGGAAAGCTGACCGCGCTGGGTGCGCACGACCACGCCGGTCACGCCCAGGATGTCGCCCAGGTCGAGGGCCTTGAGCGTATTCCAGGCAGCCTCGTCCATGTCGTTGATGCGGCAGAACAGCTGAATCTCGGCAGTCGCATCGCGCACGACGATGAACATGATCTTGCCCTGACCGCGCTTGGCGACCACACGGCCGGCGATCTTCACGACATCCTCGGTGTCCTCACCATCGGCAAGATCGGCGTACTTAGTCTCGATATCGGCGACGTAGTCCTCAAGCTCAGAGTGCTCAGGATAGGGGTTCTGGCCCGCCTCGAACAGGGCGGCGCGCTTGGCCAGGCGGGTGGCGCGCTCGTCGTTGAGCGTCGATGCCTGATCGGCGGCGTTCTGGTTCTCTGCCATAAGTTAGCTCCTCAAACTAAAACGCTCCCCAGGATTCGGTCCCAGGGAGCGAAAACATACCTTTACGCGGGACCGTGGTCTAGCGTGCGATCTTGGCGATGGTGT
>DBEYTJ010000142.1:0-21666 GCA_048181065.1 Collinsella sp. | reverse complement strand
TTGGCGAGGGCGACGTGGAGCGCAGCGGCATATTCGATTACGACTTCGACGTGGTGGAATATACAGACGGGAGGGGAAACCAAGACGCCTACGTGCTGCTGGTCTCGGGCGAGCGCCCCGCCGGCGACAACACCCATTTCGATACGGCGAGCACATCCGGCATGCTGTCCGTTGTGCGCCTGCGCATCAGCAACGACGGAGTTCGCGTGGTATCGCACACGTCGTGGCGCAGCATCTCGCGCGGCCGCCTTCAGGAGGATGGCCACCATTGTCTGCAGTGCCCACGCATCACGGTGGGCAAGGCGCTGGTCGACGGACGTCTGTCGGGCGCTTACCTCCACCGCCGCGGGACCACCGCAGAAAAGGCGCTCGGCAGCGAGGCTGAGGTTGCGCTGGAGTGCTTTACCCTATGGTCGGACGTTTCGGGCGACAGCCTGACGTTCCGCCAAGTTCTCCGCTTTCCGCAAGCACCGTCGAGTATCGAGCTGGGTGAGCCCGAGAATATCAACGGCAAAATGGTGGTGCCCGTTGCATACGAGACCGCAGACGGTTGCGGCTGCGCATCGTACGCCGTGATCGGCCAGTCCATCGCGGGCTGGGGCGTTATGTCGCCAGATGCCACAGTACCCCACGCGGTGCCGTGGCCGCAGCACACGGGCTTTTTGGCAACTGTCAACGAGCAGCTGCAGCATGTTACGTGGACGCGAGGCGCATCGGCATTTGCAACGCAGCCCGTGGGTGCCGCAGGCTGTGGCCCGGCATCGTTTAGCGTAAGCAACAACGGCAGGTGCGTGCTCTATGTAGAGAACACCGATGGCAAGGTGGGACAAACCTACGACGAAGAAGGCAACCCGGTTGCAGTGATGGGCAAGCACTTCCGCATCTTCGCCAGCACCTTGGCGGGCGATCTGTTCACGGAGCCGTTTGTGATGTGCGAGCTGGACCATCCCGTCGATCAGATAACGACGTTTTTGACGTCGGGAGGCATGCTCTCCACACTCGCCACGCACATTGTGAGCGCGGAGAAGAGCGAGGCAGAGCTGCACGGCATCGAAGTGCCCTTGGTGGCGTGTGCCACTCCGACGGGCGCGGTCGCTACCTCGGGCGCGGTGGTGCCCGGAGCAGCAGGCGAATCCTTCATGGTCACGGTGCGAAACGACGGCAACACCTTACTGACCGCCGGCACGATCGATCTGTACCGAGAGGGCTCCAGCCAGCCGTTCTCCAGCGCATCCATCGGATTCGGAGTGAACGCACGCATGGCTTCGATCTACGATCCAGAGCTTGCCGAGGACGCTTCGGCCAACGATATGGCACACGTGAAGTACGCGCTCGAGACGCTGGGCGCACGTTTTGCAACGCACCCGCTGGTAGCCGACAACGGCAACGCCGTGCTGGCACCGGGTTGCACGGCACAGTTCCGTATGAGCTTCGCCATCCCCGAGAGTTGGAGCGACGAAGTGGGCAAACGCGTAACGCTGTATGCGAAGGCGCGTAATCTGGTGGCGCTCGATCCCGTAACGCTCGAAGAAATTCGACCGGGCGCGAACTCGGCGCTGGGTGCTGTACTGCACGAGCTCCACGTGCCCGACGCGGCATGCGAACGCTCAGAAGTTCAGGTCGGCGTATGCGACAGCGCGGACGCCACAGGGCTTCACGACGCCCCGATGACGGCGGACGGCGATGGTGGCTCAAGTGGCGGCGGTACTGACGAGGGCGGCGGCTCCGGCGGAAGCAGCTCCGGCAGTGGCAAGGACCACGGCAATAACAAGCGCTCCGGAAAAGCGGGCGCGCTTGCGGGCACGGGCGATGCCAACGCTCCCCTCACGGCAGCCGCTGCAGCACTCGCCGCGGCAGGCGCCGGCCTCGTCGCCTACAGTGCCCGCCGCACGGCGCTCGAGATCGACACCGCCAATGAGGCCAATTCGGATAAGCCTCACTAGCTCCTAGTTACTTTTGTGAGAGACGCCGACTCGGCTCATCGAACATCAAATGGGCTGGTTCTGGATACCCAGAGCCAGCCCATTTCGCATTAGATATCGTCAGTGGAGTCGAGTTCTGCCTCGAGCTTGGCACGGCGCCTTTTCGCCGTGAAAAACGTTGCGCACAGGCCAGCAAACGTGGCCGTGAAAATCGTCGCACCGCAGAACACGCCCGTGGCCAGGTTCGCCAACCAAAAGACGCTTTCGAGCGGTACGATCTGCGCCTCAGCGATACAGCGCATTGCGGCAATAACAAGCGCGAACGCGGCGCCGCTAAGACCGCTGAGAAGCAGGAAATATCCAACAGGAAGATGCTCGGTTTGCCCAAAACGATTGGTGTCGACATAGCCCTTCCGCGTTTGCAGTCCTGCGCAAATCAACATCACGAGAACGAGCCACAAATACATGGCTACCTCGAACGGCGTTGCAAAGCCATGCGGCATTTCACTGGCGTCGCTGTGAACCCACGCAACCTGTCGAGCTATAAACTGGTAGAAAAAGATCATCAACATGCCAAACGAAAGCAGCACGAAACCAATCTTGTAGATCTTTGCGCTTTCCGCCTCCAGGCGCTCGTCCTTTGGGCCGGCATATTCACGCCACTTTTGCACGATTTTCAGATCTTCAAATTTCATAGTGAACTCCTAAAGAGTATTAGGGTCGGCATCGGTTTCGTCTTCCCAAAACAAGTCGTTCAACGTAACGCGCAGCGCCTTACAGATTGCCACACACAAATTGAGCGTGGGGTTGTAGCCGCCCGCCTCGATAAGACCGATAGTCTGGCGCGTAACGCCCACGGCCTGGGCCAAGTCGGCTTGCGAAAGGCCAGCCGCCGCGCGCGCCGCCTTCATGCGAAGGTTTTTCTTACCCGGCATGGAGCTCCTTTCGTAAATGTGGACAGATATCCGTTGCAACATGACAGAAATATATTGCATCTATCAGGCAATGTCAACTATATCTGTCATTATGGAAACCATGTTCGTCATTGCGCGCACGGTACCCCGCTGTACCCGAAACCGCGCGAGGCACTGGCCCTGCTCATCGAGCACCAAAAAGGGCTGGCCCCGATAACTCGGAGCCAGCCCTGAGTCGCCTGACATGGGAATCACAGCGCTACTTGAGCTTTAGCGCCTCCATCATGGGCACGGCGGCGTCCCAATCGATCTTCCAGCCAATCGACACGCGGACGGTTTCACCCGTTGCGGGAGCCGTCGCAAACAGCGTATGGCCGTTGTCGGGACCGGTAAAGCGCAGCCACGTTATGCCGTTGTACTCGACCTGGTCGGTTGTTGTCTCTTTGTCTTCGTAGACCTGCTCTAGGCTTGCAACCTCTTCCTCCGGCGAACGCGGGAAGATACTGATGTGCAGGCGTCCTCCAGTCTCGTCGTGGAAGAAGTCTGCCTTTTCGCGCTCTTCGTTGGACGAATCCAGCATGTACCCATCGGCGGCCTCGATGCTGTACGATGCGCAATCGATGCCGGTCATATTGGCCGCGTCACCAGAATCGGCCACACCGCCGGCAGCCTTGAACTCCTTGGTCTCGCACCCCGTGGTGTCAAAGTGCATGGCCTCATGATTCTTGGCGGGGGCGTAAGCGTCTACGAACTCGACAGTGATGGACCCGTAGTACGCCGTCTTGGGCGCCCAGAAATACACGTACTCAACGGTCTCGCCCGGACCGATATCTGGCCTCTCGGAAAGGTCAATTCCCTTGTGCAGATCATCGGGAGCTTCGCTTGCGACGTAGTCGAGCACAGCCGCCTTGCCGGAAGTGAACAACGGGTCACCCGCCTCAAGATCGCCCTGAGCAGCATGCACGTTAAAGGAACTGAACGTCCTGTTCTTTGTGTTGTTGTTGGTAATCTTGATGTGCAGATAAAAGCCGTCCTGCTTCTTGGCATCACCGCGATAGAACGTACCGTGAGCCACCGACTCATAGGTTATGCCAGCCACCTCGACCGTCTGCGACTCATAGGCCTTGGACTTCTTGGACTTCTCCTGCACAGGCGCGCTCCCGCCCGAGCTACCAGCCGAGCCGCTCGGAGCACTACCGCCACAGCCGGCTACCGTACACACCAGCACGGCCGAAAGCGTCACGGTGGGAATTCCTAACAGCAGCTTCTTCGTCATGGGCTTCATCATCCTCACCGCTCCCTTCGCTTGCAGCTCATCCGTTGCCCAAGGCATTCGTTGTCCCCGTGGCATCGGCTTCCACTATGAGCGTATGGCAAGAAGCAGCGCCGGCGAAGTGACCCGTGGCCCAACTAGCAACCGCCCAGCATCCCCTATGGACCAAAAAGACTTGTATACGCACGCCCTCGGCCCATAAAATGAGACGCCTGTCCCAATGTTCGATTTGAGCCATCCACGCGGCACTTTTCGACAAACGTATCCAGCCGCAAACAAAATGAAGCGGGCTCATCCGTCTTCAAACTTACTCGGGCAGAAACGAGTAAGTGGAATTCATCGGTAAGGAGCGTGGGCTCACCCGCGTTATTAAGAAGACCCTCGAGGCGCCCGAGCAGCGCAATGATTTAGATAGGCGTCCACCGCCCGCTATTCGACATCCGACCCCTCCCCCATCAGCCATCGGGCGAGGTCGACCACCTTAATCCCCTCATAATCAACAGCCTCGTGCTTTGTTCGCGCAATGACCATCTTGGGATACGCATCACGTATCGCAAGCAGAGGTGCCACTTCGCGCTCAAAGGTTTCCTGACGCGAAATGTCATCGCTAACTTGGATATACACTCGCTCATCGCGACGAATTGCCACGAAGTCGATTTCCTTCTTATAAAGCACCCCGATATAGATTTCCCAACCGCGTCTTAGGAGCTCTAAAGCGACCATATTTTCATATACATGCCCGAAGTCGAGTTTTTTAGTTCCAAGTTTTGCGTATCTGATTGCATGATCCGATAAATAGTATTTATCACCCGAAGCGAGGTACTTTTTACCGCCTATGTCATAGCGGCGCACTCGATAGAACGCAAAGGCCTGGCATAAAAATCCGAGGTACTGGGCGAGCGTTGCCACGGAAACGCGCGTTCCGGCAGCATCCAGCGCAGCCGCAATCCCACTAACAGAAGATATGTTACCAATATTGTCCATTAGGAAATCGCATGCACGTTCTAGTTGCACCTTGTTACGAACCCCATGCTTTTCTTCCACATCACGCAAAACCAAGACATCTAGCACGTTCGCAATATATCGATAGCGAGCTCGCTCGCTAGGATACAAATAAGAGCCAGGCATTCCGCCCTCTCTTAAATAGCGGTCAAGCGCTTCGTCTGGGTTATGAATTTCGTGATACGTCGAAAACTCAAGCAAGGAAAACGGAAATACTTCGACCTCATATGTCCGCCCGCGAAAAAGCGTCGCCAAGTCACTCGAAAGCAAGAAAGCATTGGAGCCAGTAACGTAGATATCGTATTTACCCGATGCATGGAGGCTATTGACCGCTTTTTCGAACCCAACGCAAGTTTGTACCTCATCGATCATCACGATGTTATCGAGGCCCTCGCAATAGCTTTCCTCAACGTAGCGATGCAATGCTCGAAAATCCGTTAGTTCCTCGAATTCGAGGAGATTGAAATTGATACGGATAATATTGGCATCGGGGTCGGCCTCACGAATGCGATCGGCAAGAGCTTCCAGTAGAACAGATTTGCCGCACCTACGAATGCCGGTAATAACCTTGATGTCCGGCGTTCCCTTAGCGCCAAGAAGCGCTTCCATATATTGAGGACGTTCGATAATCTTCATATTTTCACCGCTCTATTAAATAAAAGCTCTCCTGATTCGTTTTCATTTAGTATATATCTGATTCTACTAAAAGAAATCAAATATCTATTGATTTGATTCAGCTATTTCTCCCAATAGCTTAACATCAGTCGATATATCACGAACGATTGTTCGATGGATTTCGTGTTGGTTGGAATCGCCTGTGGGCTGGGCTATGCTACCTTGACTATCTATATGACTTAAACGCAGCAAGGGAGCACCGAGAGAGCGAGTATGGCAAAAAACACCGCAAATTATGGTAACGACAGTATCCGCCAGCTCAAGGACGAGGAGCGCGTACGCCTGCGCCCCGCCGTCATCTTTGGCTCGGACGGACTCGATGGCTGTGCACACGCTGCCTTCGAGATCCTGTCCAACGCCGTTGACGAGGCGCGCCAGGGCTACGGCAAGCTCATCACCCTTACCGCCTTTCGCGATGGCTCCATTCAGGTAGAGGACAACGGCCGTGGCTGCCCGCTCGACTGGAACCCCTCCGAGAAGCGCTTTAACTGGGAACTCGTCTTTTGCGAGCTCTACGCCGGTGGCAAATACAATAACAACCAGGGCGGCGACTACGACTTCTCGCTCGGTACCAACGGCCTGGGCTCGTGCGCGACCCAGTACGCATCCGAGTACATGGACGTCACGGTTTGGCGCGACGGCAACAAGTACTCCCTGCACTTTAAGAAGGGCAAGGTCGTCGGCGCCAAAAAGAAGGCACTCGAGATTGAGCCTAGCGACGAGAACCGCACCGGCACCACTATCAAGTGGCGCCCCGATCTTGAGGTCTTTACCTCGATTAGCATTCCCCACGATTGGTATCGCGAGACCATGCGCCGTCAGGCCGTGGTCAACGCCAACGTGACCTTCCGCCTGCGCATTGAGGGCGACGATGGCGAGTTTTCCGAAGAGGACTTTTGCTACCCCAAGGGCATCGAGGACTACGTGCTCGAGAAGGTCGGTACCGACTACCTTACCGAGCCCTTCTTTATCGAGGCCGACCGTCGCGGTCGCGACCGCGAGGACCTGCCCGACTACAACGTAAAAATCACCGCGTGCATGTGCTTCTCGCGCACCTTCATGATGCAGGAGTACTACCACAACTCATCGTGGCTCGAGAACGGCGGCTCGCCCGAGAAGGCTGCCCGCAGCGCCCTCACTAGCGCCATCGATGCCTACATCAAGCAACAGGGCAAGTACAACAAAAATGAGAGCGGCATTAAGTGGCAGGACGTCCAGGACTGCCTAGTGCTGGTGACCAACTGCTTCTCCACCCAGACGTCCTACGAGAACCAGACCAAGAAGGCCATCAACAACCGCTTTATCCAGCAGGCTATGACGGCTTTCTTTAAGGAGCGTCTCTCGACCTACTTGATCGAGAACAAGGACGCCGCCAACAAGATCATGGAGCAGGTGCTCATCAACAAGCGCTCGCGCGAGAATGCCGAGAAGACGCGCCAGAGCATCAAGACCAACCTGCAGCAAAAGACCGACATGGCCAACCGCGTGCAGAAGTTCATCGACTGCCGCTCCAAGGACAAGAGCCGTCGCGAGATTTACATCGTAGAGGGCGACTCGGCAGCAGGCGCCATTCGCACCTCGCGCGATGCCGAGTTCCAGGGTGTCATGCCCGTCCGCGGCAAAATCCTCAACTGCCTAAAGGAGGACTACCCGCGCATCTTTAAGTCCGACATCATCATGGACCTCATGCGCGTGCTGGGCTGCGGCGTGGAGATCAAAGACAAGCGCATCAAGAACCTCGGCGCCTTCGACCTGGACAACCTCAACTGGAACAAGGTCATCATCTGTACGGACGCCGACGTCGACGGTTACCACATCCGCACGCTCGTGCTCACCATGCTCTACCGCCTGGTGCCCACACTTATCGACGAGGGCTACGTGTATATCGCCGAGTCGCCGCTCTACGAGATCAACTGCAAAGAAAAGACCTACTTTGCCTACACCGAGCTCGAGAAGAACGGCATCCTTAAGGAGATCGGCGACCAAAAGTGCTCCATCAACCGCTCCAAGGGTCTTGGTGAGAACGATCCGGACATGATGTGGCTCACCACCATGAACCCCGAGACGCGTCGTCTGATCAAGGTGGAGCCCGAGGACGTCACCAAGATGGAGACCATGTTCAACCTTTTGCTGGGCAACGACGAGGCAGGCCGCAAGCGCCATATCTCCGAGCACGGCAAGGAATACCTTGACCAGCTGGACCTGCAGTAGCAGCAAATCGATAACGACGGCCCATAAGAAGTTCAAGAGGAAATCGTGGCAAAGAAGAAGACGAAGAACCAGCCAAAGAAAAAGCAGGTCAACGCCGAGAACGTCATCGGCCTGCACTCCGAGGTCACCGACCAGCCGATCACGCAGACGCTCGAGGTCAACTACATGCCCTACGCCATGAGCGTCAACGTCTCGCGCGCGTTCCCCGAGATCGACGGCTTTAAGCCCTCGCACCGCAAGCTGCTCTACACCATGTACAAGATGGGTCTGCTCAAGGGCGAACGCCAGAAGAGCGCCAACATCGTGGGCCAGACCATGAAGCTCAACCCGCACGGCGATGCCGCGATCTACGAGACGATGGTGCGCCTGGCGACGGGCAACGAAGCGCTGCTTGCGCCCTTCGTGGAGTCGAAGGGCAACTTTGGCAAGTACTATTCGGGCGACCTGAGCTACGCCGCCTCGCGTTATACCGAAGCCAAGCTCTCCCCCATCAGCGCCGAGATCTTCAAGGACATCGACAAGGACCCGGTCGACTTCGTCGACAGCTACGACGGTGCCATGAAGGAGCCGCGCCTGCTGCCCACCACGTTCCCCAACATCCTTGTCTCGGCCAACAAGGGCATCGGCGTCGCCATGGCGTCCGACATCTGTGGTTTCAACCTCAACGAGGTCTGCACCGCCACGATGCACTACCTGCAGGATCCTGACTGCGATCTGCTCGAGTACATGCCCATGCCCGACTTCTCGACCGGCGGCGAGATCATCTACCGCCGCGAGGAGATGGAGAAGATCGTCGAGACCGGCCTTGGCAGCTTCCAGATTCGCTCCCGCTGGCGCTGGATTCCCGAAGAGCGCATCATCGAAGTGTACGAGATTCCCTACACCACCAAGACCGATGTCATCATCGAGCGCATCGTCAAGCTCTCCAAGGAGGGCAAGGTCAAGGAGATCGCAGACATCCGCGACGAGACAGACCTTTCGGGTCTGCGCATCGCCATCGACCTTAAGCGCGGCGTCGACCCCGACAAGCTTATGGCCAAGCTCTATCGCTCGACCACGCTGCAGGATTCGTTCTCGTGCAACTTTAACGTGCTCGTCGACGGCTATCCCCGTGTTATGGGCGTGCGCCAGATTCTGCACGAGTGGGTCAAGTGGCGTATTGAGTCCACGCGTCGCCGCATTAACTTTGACCTGGGCAAAAAGTCCGAGCGCCTGCACCTGCTGCACGGCCTCGAGGCGATCTTGCTCGATATCGACAAGGCTATCGCCATCATCCGCGGCACCAAGCTCGAAGCCGAGGTCGTGCCCAACCTTATGCGCGGCTTCGACATCGACGAGACCCAAGCCGAGTTTGTTGCCGAGCTTAAACTCCGCAACATCAACGAGGAGTACATCCTCAACCGCACCAAGGACATCGCCAAGCTAGAGGGTGAGATTGCCGAGCTTGAGGAGATCCTCTCCAGCGAGGAGAACATCAAGAAGGTCATCAGCGACGAGCTGGCCGCAGTCAACAAGAAGTACGTGATGCCGCGCCGCACGGGCAGGATTGAGCCCCATCAGGTTATCGAAGTAAGCTTGGAGCCCGAGGTCGAGGAGTACCCGGTCACCATCATGCTCTCGCGCGATGGCTACCTTAAGAAGATGACAGACCGCGTGCTCAAGAAGGCGACCACGCTCAAGTACAAGGACGGCGACAAACCCTTTATCGAGTTTCCGTCCTCCAACACCCACGAATTGCTGGTCTTTACCAACAAGAGCCAGGTGTACAAGTGCAAGGTTGCGGCGTTTGAGGATACCAAGTCGGCACAGCTGGGCTCGTACCTGCCGACCGATCTTGAGATGGAACCCGACGAGAGTGTCATCTGGGTCATCGACCCCGAGGACTACAAGGCCGACGTGTTGTTCGTCTTTGAGAACGGCCGCGTGGTGCGCGTCGCGCTTTCTGGATACGTCACCAAAACCAACCGCAAGCGCCTCAAGAACGCCATCTACGGTGGCAGCAAGCTGCTGTATGCCCAGGTGCTCAAGGAAGATCGCGACATCGCGCTGGTCTCGAGCGACTATCGTTTGATGAACTTCAACACGTCGTTGCTCAAGACCAAGACGACTACCAACACGCAGGGCGTCCAGGCCTTTACCGCCAAGAAGGGCCGCTCGGTCACCACCGTCGGCACAACCGAAGAGATCCTTGGCGCCGGCGTCTCGGCCGAGAAGTTCACCGCGCAGAGTCTGCCCTCCGCCGGTGCCCTCATGAAAGAAAACGACATGCCGAGTTTGTTTGACTAAAACAACGGCAGCCAAACCGTCATGGTTTTACAATGCAGCGGGGCCCGGAGCGCAGCAACATCGCGCTCCGGGCCCCGCTCGTTGTAACGTAGTCGGAATAATAGGAATCCCCGTTTTTCACTCCTGCAATCCCGCGGCACAAGACATGTTAAACCGTTAGCAAAACTTGCAAAAATTAGCAAAAGTTGCAAAAACTAGCAAAACCTGCAAAGGGGCCACCATGGATCGCAGCAAATGTCTCCGCCATGCCAGGCATGCTCGAAGATATTATCGAGCGAACCAAAGAAGCGGCAGATAGCCGCCTCTCATAGTCTCGCGCGTGCATAAGCGGCGTTCAGATTGAGCCAGTCGGCATCGATTGGACATCTGCTCAGGAGACTCAGAGTAACTGGCGCACGGGCATGAATGGCGTCTTCAGGCAACTCGAGAAGCATGACGTCGGGCTTCTCTCGAAACGACCTATCGAGAGCTTTCCGATAAAGACATTGAGTTTTTACTCGCGATGCTGCCCGATTCTGGCCCCAGCAGGGTCTCGGAGGTAGCCAAACGCATGGGCGTCGCCAGCAACTACGCAAGCCAATACAAACGCCGCCTCCTCGAGGACGGCGTCATCGGAGAGCGGGGACGTGGCCTCGTTGGCTTTGACATCCCCGCGTTCAGGGAATTCTTGAGCGAGAAGGTCTCCTAGCACGCGGAGATTGTCCATAAGGACATCAACGCATGGCAATCAGTAATCCTCTTGGTAAGGGAAGTAGGCTTTCCGCCAACGGTGATTGCCATGCACTCTTCTTGTTCTTAGGCAAGCTTGCGAGCGAGCTCTCGCACCTCTTCCAACTTGGGCGACGATGCCATGCTGTCGCGCTCGGTCATACCGCTGATGGTGACAATGCCCTGGTCCTCCCACTTGCAGTATGCGCAGGTCGACTTGTACATAGCGATCGCCGCATCATAGACGCCCTCGCTGTGGCTATCGAGCAAAAGGGCCGTCTTGGTGAACGGGAAGCCCGTAGCACCGAAGGCGTACAGGCGGTCGATGGCGGCCTTCTCCTGCGCGGTGATATCAAACCAGTAGATAGGCGAAGCGAAGACAACCATATCGGCGCCTTTCAGCGACTCGATCACGTCGGCCATGTCATCCTTCTGCACGCAAGTGCCCTCATGGGCGAAGCAATACTGACACCCCAGGCAACCAGCGATTTTCTTGCTGGCAACACGGACGACCTCGACCGTATTGCCGCCCTCACGCGCGGTCTCGGCAAACGCCTCGACCATGGTGTCGGTATTGGCGCCCTTGCGCGGGCTGCCGCTCAATACAACGATTTTCATAGGATTCCCTCTCCTTCATGCTGCAGGCGCGCAGCATGTTTTCTTGTAACCAAAACGAATGGAGTTAATCAATCGCCTCGTTTCAGCTACTCCCACTCTTTAGAAGAATCGTTGCTGGAGACTTGGCATTGAATCAAGGCACGCCTTATTTCAGATATTCCTCAAAGAATGCCTTCAGCTTTCCAAACGGAATGATGTCCATCTGATCGTAAAGGTCGGTGTGGTTGGCGCCGGGGATAATGAGCAATTCCTTGTTGTCCCCGGTCAGCTTGCTGTACGCGGTTTCGCTGAAATAGCGGGAGTGCGCCTTCTCGCCATGCACCAGCAACACAGCAGAGCGGATTTCGCTGCTATATTGCAAAATCGGCATATTCAAAAATGACAGCGAAGACGTCGCATTCCAGCCACCGTTGGAGTTCAGGCTGCGGGGATGATAGCCTCGCGGAGTTTTGTAGTAGGCGTAATAGTCCGCTACAAACTGCGGCGCATCCTCCGGTAGCGGATCGACCACGCCGCCCGCCAGCGCATAGCTGCCGTTTTTATAGTCCTCGGTACGCTGCTCATTCAGCGCTTTCCGCTTTTCAAAGCGCGCCTGCTCGGAATCCTCGGCGTCAAAATAGCCGTTTGCGGTCACGCGGGTCATATCGTACATGGTCATAGCCGCGGTAGCCTTGATACGGGTGTCGATGGCCGCCGCATTGACTGCCATGCCGCCCCAACCGCAGATGCCGATGATGCCGATACGCTCCGGGTCAACGCTTTCCTGCACAGAGAGGAAATCCACCGCTGCGCAGAAGTCCTCGGTGTTGATGTCCGGCGATGCTACATAGCGGGGCGTGCCGCCGCTCTCGCCGGTATAGGACGGGTCAAAGGCAATTGCGAAAAAGCCCAGCTCTGCCATTTTCTGCGCGTACAGACCGGAGGACTGCTCCTTCACCGCGCCAAACGGGCCGCTGACGGCAATGGCAGGCAGCTTGCCTTCCGCGTTCTTAGGCACGTACACGTCGGCAGCCAATGTGATGCCGTATCGGTTGTGGAAGGTCGCCTTGCTGTGCTCAACCTTGTCGTTTTTGGGGAACACCTTGTCCCATTCCTGCGTCAGTTTCAACTGCTCCATACCTAAGCCTCCTTGTCGGTCGCTTTAAGGTATTGCTCGTCGTCCACGGGCTCCAACCACTCGTTGGAGGCCTCCTCGCCCGGAACCTCCACCGCGAGATGGGAGAACCAGCTGTCGGGCGCCGCGCCGTGCCAGTGCTTTACGCCTGCGGGAATATTTACTACATCGCCGGGGCACAGCTCCTGTGCCGGTTTGCCCCATTCCTGGTAAAACCCTCGGCCAGCCACGCAGACGAGAATCTGCCCGCCGCCGCTTTTGGCGTGATGGGTGTGCCAGTTGTTGCGGCAGCCTGGCTCGAACGTAACGTTGTAAATGCCGACCTGCTCGGTGGAAAGGGGCGCGAGGTAGCTTTGCCCGATAAAGTACTTCGCAAATGCGTCGTTGGGGGCACCGATGGGAAAGGCCATCTCGTTTTGATGCTTAGCTCTTGCATCAGCGGCATTGTCATCCGCCCAGACCTCCTTCGCCATGCGAAAGGCCGCCCACGCCTTGGGCCATCCCGCATAAAACGCCGCATGCGCAAGGATTTCCGCTATCTCAGCCCTGGTCACGCCATTGTTCTTTGCGGACATCAGATGATATTGAAACGAAGAGTCCGTCAGGCCCTGCGCCATTAGGGCAACCACCGTCACTATGCTGCGATCTCGAAGGGAAAGCCCGTCTTCTCGACTCCATACCTCGCCGAACAGCACATCGTCATTGAGCTGTGCAAATTTGGGGGCAAAGTCCCCCAGGGCATCCCTGCCCGCTGTCTGCTTAATCGTCATGTTTGATTCCTCCTGTCGATGGTTTTGAGTACAAACTGCTTTCGCGCAGCTAAGCCGCGCCTAGATTTCCATGCCCATTCGATGCGCCTGCTCCAGAGCGGGATGCCCGGCGATTTCGCCCACGCCGTTCACGCCGCCGGCGAAAACCGTTCCGGCAAGCGCGCGCCTTTGGCGAAAATCCCTTGCACTCCTTATATATATTGACGAAAATAAAGGTAATACCTAAACCTAACTTTAGGTCAAGGAGTAAATTCGAGATTTGTCCGGAGGAACCATGTACACAATCGGACAGGTGGCGGATATGTTCGGTCTGCCCGTTTCCACGCTGCGCTATTACGACAAGCAGGGATTGTTCCCGGAATTGGAGCGGACATCCGGCATTCGCCGATTCGGCGATACGGAACTCGAGGCGCTTCGGGTCATCGAATGCTTAAAGAAGGCTGGGATGGAGATCAAGGACATCCGGCTGTTCATGGAATGGTGCGCGGAGGGCCCATCGACATATCCCAAGCGCAAGGCCATGTTCGAGGAGCGGAAGGCCCACATGGAATCGGAAATCGCGAACATGAACCGTGCGCTGGATATGTTGAAGTTCAAATGCTGGTACTACGAGCAGGCGATCCAAGATGGCAACGAGGATAGAGTGAAGGCGCTGATTCCCGACGATTTGCCGGAAGAGATCAAAGATACCTACGATAGCGCCCACGCTCAATAATGCCGCCCGATGCTCAAGGGGCTTTGGCAAGGAGTCGTTTAGGCAGACATGCAAAAAGAAAGCCTCCGAACAGAAGGTTCGGAGGCTGTTATTCCCGTCATTTCACTGATGGCTTTTCTCTATGGCGACGCCGAAACAACATCGGGCGGTACTCGACGGTATCAAAACGCAAGCTCAGAAGCCAGTTCCCGTTATTCCCATAGGCATAAGCGCATCTGTTCGCGATTGCCTATCGATGCTTTGCCTCGAGCACGGCAGACACCGCATCGAGGAACTCCCGCACATGGTCTGCGGGGTGCGGCGAATGAAGCAGCCCGTAAGACACGAGACAGTCCCAATCGGTAGGGACGGTTTTGAGCATGGGGTGGACGTTGGCCCACAACGGCAGCGTCGCAAGCGCGAGGTCCTCGTTCGCGCCGCGATTGAACACCTCCACCCGATATTGCGGGAAGTCTACGAGCGCGATTTGAGGATGATGCAAGAGTATCTCGTCGCGCACGCGGTCGATTTCGGCGTTCCAGCCCCGGCGTATAAGCATAAGACTGTGATTGTGGAGGTCGTCGAATGTGACGATGTCGCGTTTGGCGAGTTCGTTGTCGACGGGAACGGCGCACCAGAGCGGCTCGCGCGAAAGCTCGAGGCCCAGGCACCCGGGCTCTTTAAGAAAGGCATCGTCGAAAATCCCCGCCACGATATCCATGTCTTGCCCGAGGTTCGCCAAACCGCGCGCCGCCGAGGGTGTGTTTTCAAACGTGACCACCTGAAGGCTCATGCCAGGGCAACGTTCCTTCACCTTCGGCCACAGCTTCGTGAGCGGCGTGCTGGGCGTCATGAGCGACACTCCCACGCGGATGATGCGCTTCTCTCCACGCTCGGCGACGCGGGCGCGTGCGATTGATTCTTGGGAGTACTGCACGATATGGCGGGCGTCGGCGAGCAGCGACCTGCCTGCTCGCGTAAGCGAAAGCCCCTGATGCGATCGGTGGAACAGCGTAAGGCCTAGCCGCGACTCCAGCAGGTTCATCTGCTTGATGACGGCCGTGGGCGTGATGAAGGACTCTTGTGCCGCTTTGGAGAAGCTGCCCGCCTCCGCCACGCGGATGAAAGTGTCAAGCTGTGGGTTGTACATCGATCCTCCTGTCACGCATTATGTGCCGTATATACCCCATGGTTATATCCATCATTCCAACGTGAACTTCTCGCACGTCAGTAAACGCCGTAGCCTTGTATTCGAAAAGTCACCATTAAGGAGGAGACCATGGAGTATCTGAAGCTCAACAACGACGTAGAGATGCCCATCGAGGGTTTGGGCACCTTCCTCATGACCCCGACCGAGGCCGAGGCGGCCGCAACCGCCGCGCTCACGACTGGCTACGAGCACATCGACACCGCCAACGCCTACATGAACGAGCGCGCCGCGGGCCGTGCCATCGCCAAAAGCGGCATCGCACGCGACAAGATCTTCGTCTCCACCAAGCTCTGGCCGAGCGTCTACGACGCGGGCATGCCGGCGGTGGACGCCACGCTCCAGCGCCTGGGGCTCGACTACGTCGACATGCTCATCCTGCACCAGCCGGTAGGCGACTACCTGGCCGCGTGGCGCACGATGGAGGAGGCGTACCGCGCGGGCAAGGTGCGCGCCCTCGGCCTCTCCAACTTCCCGCAAGACAAGATCGCCGAGGTCATCGAGGTCGCCGACATCAAGCCGCAGCTCGTGACCGTTGAGTGCCACCCCTACCACGCCCAGCACGACCTGCGCGCCTACCTCGCGCCGTACGGCACGGTGATCGAGGCGTGGTACCCGCTCGGCCACGGCGACAAAGGTCTTCTGGAGGAGCCCGTCTTCGTCACTCTCGCCGAGAAGTACGGCAAGACCCCGGCCCAGGTGATCCTGCGCTGGCACGTGCAGATGAGCACCTCCATCATCCCCGGCTCCAAGAACCCCGCCCACATCGCCGACAACGCGAACATCTTCGACTTCTCCCTCACCGAAGACGAGATGGCCGAGATTGCCAAGCTCGACGGGACCATGACCTACTACACCGCCACTGAGGAAGCACTCGAGGGCTACCTGGCCATGCGCCCCGATTTCGACGCGCAGGAGTAGCGCTCAGACGATAACGGACCAACCAAGCCGCCGCCGAGGACCAGTCGGCTGTCGAGGACGAGCCCGCCGCAGTGCCCGCTGCAGACGGCAACGTCCTCGTGGCCTACTACTCGGCACAGGGCCACACCGCTGTCGTAGCTCAGGCCATCGCCGACGAGCTCGGCGCCGATCTCTTTGAGGTGACACCTAGAACCCGCGGGTTATAACACCGTGCGCACCCCAGCGTTATAGAACCCTCACCAACGGAAACTTCCGCCGACGCGGCTCCCCTCGTATGGTGGATACGTCAAGTTGCGAGAAAGGAAGGCACCATGAACTACATCACCTTGAACAACGGCGTCAGGATGCCGCAGCTCGGCCTCGGCGTGTACCAGATCCCGGACGCCGCGGAATGCCAGCGCGCCGTGGAGGACGCGCTCTCGGTCGGCTACCGGCTGCTCGACACGGCCGCGAGCTACGGCAACGAAGAGGCGGTCGGGGCCGCCATTCGTGCGAGCGGCCTGCCGCGCGACGAGGTGTTCGTGACGACCAAGCTGTGGATGTCGGATGCGAGCTACGAGGGGGCCAAGCGCGGCTTCGACGCGTCGCTCAAGCGGCTGGGGCTCGACTACGTCGACCTCTACCTCATCCACCAGCCGTTCGGCGACGTCTTCGGCGCGTGGCGCGCCATGGAGGAGCTCTACGAGCAGGGCGTTATCCGCGCCATAGGCACAGCTAACTTCTACCCCGATCATCTCGCAAACCTCATCTCGTTCAACCGCATCGCCCCCGCCGTGAACCAAGTCGAGTGCAACGTGTTCTTCCAGCAGCGCGAGGCGCAGGAGTACATGGTCGGCAAGGAGGTAGCCATGGAGGGCTGGGCGCCCTTTGCGGAGGGCAGAAACGACCTCTTCCGCAACGAGGTCCTCGCTCGCATCGGCGAGGCGCACGGCAAGACGGTCGCCCAGGTCGTGCTGCGCTGGCTGCTGCAGCGCGGTGTGGTCTGCATCCCTAAGAGCACGCACCGCGATCGCATGGAGCAAAACTTCGACGTCTTCGACTTCGCGCTGGGCGACGACGAGATGGTCGCCATCGCCGCGCTCGACACCGGGCGCAGCGCGTTCTTCGACCACCACGACCCCGCCACCATCGAATGGCTGTCCGGGCTCGTGCGCAACGTGTAGACGAGCGGTCAGACCGCACTGATAGCTTACTAGGAGGAATTGCCATGAACTCATTCACGTACGACTACCCGGTCAGGAACTACTTCGGCGAGGGGGCCATGGACCAGGCACTCGACGCCGAGATGGGTGCCATGGGCAAGACAGTGATGCTCGCCTACGGCGGAGGCTCGGTCAAACGAACCGGCGTCTACGGCCACGTGGTCGATAAGCTCACGAGCGCGGGCAAGCGCGTGGTGGACTTCGGCGGCATCATGCCCAATCCGACCTACGAGAAGTGCCAGGAAGGCGCCGCGCTCGCACGCGAGGAGCAGGTCGACTTCATTCTCGCCGTCGGCGGCGGGTCGGTCTTCGACTGCTGCAAGGTAGTCTCCGCGCAGGCGATGCTTGACGAGGACATCGAGACGTTCGAGCACGCCGACGGCAAGATGCCGAGTTCGTTCATCCCCATGGGCTGCATCGTTACGCTCTCCGGCACGGGTGCCGAGCAGAACAACGGCGCCGTCATCACCAACGAGGAGACGCACGTGAAGGGCGCCTATCTGGGGGCGATGCCCATGTGGGCGGCGCTCGACCCGGCACTCACGCTCACCGTACCGCACGCGCAGTTCATGAGCGGCGCGTTTGACACGCTCTCGCACTGCATGGAGAGCTATTTCGGAAGCCCGCGCGGGCGCAATGTCACCGACGACATCAACCTCGCCATCCAGCGTAACGTCATCCGCAACATGCGGATCATCGCGAACGACGACCAGAACCTCGAGGCGCTCAGCGAGCTCGTATACGACTCCGCCATGGCCGAGAACGGCGTGCTCAAGATCGGCAAGTCAACGGACTTCCAGGCGCACATGATCCAGCACCAGTACGGCGCGTACACCCACACCAACCACGGAATGGGCCTCGCGGTCATCCACCCTGCGCTCTACCGCCACCTGGCCCCCGAGGCGCCCGCGCAGTTCGCCCGCTGGGCGCGCGAGGTGTGGGGCGTCGACGCCAAGGGCAAAGACGACCTTACGGTGGCGCTCGAGGGCATCGACCGCCTGCAGACGTTCATCGGCGAGATGGGGCTTCCCACGAGCTTCGCCGAGATGGGCTCCGACGCGTCCGACGAGACGCTGCACAAGGTTGCGGACACCTGCGTACTCACCGGCGGCTGCGCCAAGAAACTGGAGCGCAGCGAGGTGTTCCAGATTCTGACCGAATGCCTCTAGATCGGCGCTCGGTCCCGATCCGCCCGCGCCGAAGGAAACAGGAAGGCTCCTCGTTTTTCACGAGGAGCCTTCTGAGTTTTTGCCCGATTGTGAAACCATGTGGCTTGCAGGTGCAGCGGTTGCGAAACGCCCCCATCAATCGCCATCGGAACCGTACGAATCCGTATGAAATACAAGAACAAATATTCTATTTCTATTCCCATTCAGTGACTAGTCCAGTCCGAGTGCTGTCGATGCGTGTCGCGTCGTACCGCCTAAGGGCTGATTCGTGCGCAATTTGGGCGAATTAGGCCCTTGATTCGCAATTTCGGGAATGCCTCAATTGATTCGCAAAACCGCAGGTCGCTCCTTTAATCACTCCCTGGTTTCCGCCGGGGTTCGTAGCGGGTGACGTGAAAAGGGGTGATTCAAAGGGTCGGAGAGATGCGTCTTAGCCAAGAAAATAAGGTTAGCCTTATCTTACTTCATGATTCGTGTGTTATAGTTAGATAACTCTAACTGTTTGGGGGCGGCAGCCATGCACGAACGCAAGGGTTTCTGGGACAAGAATGCCAGTCGGTACGACCGTTTCATGCGAAACGACCGGGCAGCGTATGAGAAGATGTATGGGCTGATCCGGCCGGTAGTGAAAGCAAAAACCGTACTGGAGGTTGCCACCGGCACGGGGCTTATCGCAAAGAGCATCGTGAATGCGGCGGCGCACATCGAGGCTACGGACGCCTCTGCAAAGATGATCCTTGAAGCAAAGCGGGACAATCAATCCGCAAAGCTGCACTTTTCCGTACAAGATATGTTCCGCCTGCCCTATGCACAGAAGTCCTTCGAAGTGGTGATCGTGTCCAACGCGCTTCACATAGTGCCGCA
The DNA here is from genome assembly GCA_048181065.1 of Collinsella sp. Lineage (GTDB taxonomy): Bacteria > Actinomycetota > Coriobacteriia > Coriobacteriales > Coriobacteriaceae > Collinsella. The sequence continues at coordinate 2,116 of DBEYTJ010000142.1, read as the reverse complement.
TCCGGAAAAGGCCCTGCAAGAAATCAGACGGGTGCTGAAGGACGACGGCGTGCTCATCGCGCCAACCTTCACCCACGCGGGGAACTCGGTTTCCGGCAAGGCAAAAGCCTTTTTCATGAGTATGGCGGGATTCCCCCTCCACAGCAGGTGGACAAGCGAGGAATACCTGCGTTTCCTGCGTCAAAACGGCTGGGCGGTGCAGAAAAGCGCGGTGCTGAAGGCTTCGTTCCCGTTGACCTATGCGGAATGCACGAAATCGGAGGGACCAGATGTCGTTCTTTGAAAACACCCGCAAGCCCGTGGGCCTTGGCGGAAAAATTATGGTTGCCATGATGAATCTGGGCCACAGCCCTGTGGCGCAGTGGGGACTTCAATTTCTACGACTTGCGCCAAATGCCAAGGTGCTGGATTGCGGCTGCGGCGGCGGGGCGAACATAAAACGGCTGCTGAAAAAATGCCCGCATGGCGTCGTCAAGGGCATCGACTATTCGCCCGTCAGCGTGGAGAAGGCTAGAAAGCTCAACCGAACTGCAATTCAGGAGGGGCGTTGCGCCGTTCTGCAAGGAAGTGTGGCGGATATGGCGTTTGAAAATTGCTACTTCGATGCTGCCACGGCCTTTGAGACCGTCTATTTTTGGCCCGATTTGCCCCGATGCTTCCGTGAGGTCTGCCGGACGCTGAAGCCAGGCGGGACAATTCTTATCTGCAACGAGAGCAATGGCGATACGGACAAGGACGAGAGGTGGACGCAGATCATCGGCGGCATGACCATCTACAAGGACATTGAATTAAAGGCATGTCTGGAGCAGGCGGGTTTTCACGAGGTGCAGATACACAAAAAGAAAAAGTGGCTCTGCGTCACGGCGCGGAAGTAAGGATATCAAGCACGGGCATTTTTGCATCCATCCTGCATATGGCGATAGGCATGACGGTCATAGCGGCTATGCTGGCGGCAATTATGACAGTTTTTATTCACTGAGGAAGAAACCTATGAAATATAAAATTGAGAAAAACACCGTGCAGGAGACGCTGATCCTCCCGCTGTATTCCCGGAAGCTGTGTACGGAGCTGTACCCGAACCTTTACAGGGATGAAACAGTGGTTCGTCTGCTCGACCAAATCGACTACGACTTTTCAGAGGCAGAGAAAAACTCCCGCAGCCTGATGCAGCGCTTTGGTGCGCTGGAGGTGGCCACACGGCAGAGTGATCTTGCTTTCGAGGTGCGGGATTACCTGAAAGGCCACCCCAATGCGGCGGTGGTCAATCTGGGCTGCGGGCTGGACAACACCGGCAGAACCTGCGGCAACGGTAGATGCAAGATCTACAATCTGGACTTCCCGGATGTGATTGCCTTGCGACAGCAGCTACTGCCCGCCGGGGATCGAGAACAAAATATCCCCTGCGACCTGAAAGACACCGCATGGTTTAGCAAAATCGATGCCTCCGGCGGGGCGGTGTTCTTTGCCTCCGGGGTGTTCTATTACTTTCTAACCCAGCAGGTCCGGGAACTGGTGCGGGGAATGGCGGACGCTTTCCCCGGCAGTGTGCTGGTCTTTGATGCTGCCAATCGGACGGCGGTAAAGATGATTGCAAAAACATGGCTTAAGACTGCAAAAATCAAGGATGTGGGGGCATATTTTGCGGTTTCGGATGCCGCCAAGGAAATCGGCACGTGGGACAGCCGTCTGCAGGTCACAAGTCGCGGCTATATGCTGGGTTACAACGATTTGAGAGACCCTTCTGTCAGCGGCTTTTTCCGGTTTCTCGCAAGGGTCGGTGACAAAGGGATGAAAATGCAAATCGTGAAAATAAGATTTTGAGAGACAAAAATGAAGCGCGCTCACTTTGACGTTGAAGAAGACGGCTTTTACGGCACATATTGGGCGTGCAGGGGCACACATACAGCAGCGGGCACGGATTCGATTGAAACCGTGCCCGCTATCTAATACTATATTATTTTATCAAACGTATGTTCTATTCCCACTCGATGGCGTCGGTTCTGCCGTCCCGTCACTCCAGTTACACCCAGTTTTCGGCATCGACACGGAACGCGTGCCGCCGAATGACGCGATGTCTCGTTTCGTCGGCTTCGGGGACAAAAGCTGGGACAACCTC
>DBEYTJ010000141.1:0-15241 GCA_048181065.1 Collinsella sp. | reverse complement strand
TAGCGTAGCGCCGGCGCTCATAAGTTCTCTCCTTTTGTCACAGTCCACCATTGGCAAGGGTTCAGTATTTTAATCGCATGACGGGGGTCGACCCCGGCGTCAACTGCAGAGTTCATCAATATATCAACGAACGGCTCCTCGGAGCGGTCGTGCCCGAGCAAAATCACGCTCAGGCCGCGCAAGGCAAGGTCCTGAGCCACGTGGTAGCCGGCCTCTCCGGTCACAATAACATCTGCGCCCGCGGCGATGGCAAGCTCACCAAAGTCGCCCAGGGAGCCGCCCAGAATGGCGACGGTGCGGCACGGGTGCTCGACTTCGCCCCATACGCGCGGGTCACTGCCGAAGGCCGTGGCGGCACGGTTGGCGAGATCGCGCAGGTTGCAGGCGTCGTGGAGGGTCGCGAGCGCGCCCAGACCTGTGAGCTCAGGCTCGTCAACATGCTCCAGCGAACTCATGGGCTCAGCGCCCAGCAACTCACTCAGGCGGACGCGCGCTTCGTGCGAGCGGTCCAGGTTGGTGTGAAGCGAGATAATGCTCACGCCGCAACGAGCTGCCTCGTACAGCGCAGCGCTGCACTGGGGACGCGCGGAATCGGCCGGACAAAAGGCCTCGGGCGCCTTGATATAGATGGGATGATGCGTCAGCAGCACGTTGGCACCGGCCTCGAGAGCGTGGTGCACGTTGGCCTCGGTCGCATCGAGCGCGCAGGCAACACCGTGGATCTCGGCAGCGGGATCACCCACAGATAGCCCAACATGATCCCAGCCCTCGGCGTCCGCTTTGGGGTAGCGCGCCAGCAGCGCACGTTCAAGCTCGGAGACGATCATGCGGCGCCTACGATCGAAAGCAGCGTCTGGGCAAAGTCGTCCAGATCACTCGGATTCACGCGGTCATCGAAGGAGATGCGCAGTGCGCCCAGCGCCTGCTCGCGACCGATGCCCATCGCGCTCAAAACGTGGCTCGGGTCCATGCTGCCGCTCGAGCAAGCCGATCCGGCCGAAACCTCAAAACCGGCGGCATCGAGCTTGATGATGAGCTCCTCGGAGTCCATGCCGTCGACGTAGATCGAAACCATACCCGGCAGACGATCGGCCTGCGCGTAGTCGCCCATCGTGGCGTGAATGCGAGGATGGGCCGTAAGCGTGGCGTAGAGCTTATCGGACAGGGCCTGCAGCGTCGCACGCTCCTGGCCCACATTCGGCAGCAACACGGAAGCGGCAGCGGCAAAAGCCAGCTGCGTGCGCAGGTCCTGCGTACCGGCGCGACGGCCGGCCTCCTGTCCACCGCCAAAGATGCGCGGACGCAGCGGCGTGCGGTTCTTAAGGTAGAGCGCGCCGGATGCCACAGGGCCGCCGATCTTGTGCGCGGCAACGGTCATGGCATCGACGCCCAGCTCGGTGACATCGAGCGGAATATGCAAGTAGCCCTGGATGGCATCGGTATGAAACAGGGCACCGGCAGCATGTGCGGCGGCGGCCAGCTCACGGATGGGCTGCACCACGCCGGTCTCGTTGTTGGCGATCATAATGCTCACGAGTGCAACGTCGTCGCCGAGCAGCTCGACAAGCGTGGCAGGCTCTATGTAGCCCGCGCGGCAGGGCTGCACCAAGTCGACGGTAAAGCCGGCGGCACGCAGCAGCGGCAGGTTGTCCAGAATCGAATCGTGCTCGATGGCCGAAACGATGACGCGATCGCGCTTGCGATCACGTTGACGAGCGCCCTCGGCAAGACCGAGGAGTGCCAGCTGGTTGGCCTCAGTGCCGCCGTTGGTAAGGATGATCTCGGACGGGCGAACGCGTGCGCCAAAGCTATGGGCGATCTCGCGACGGGCGACTTCCAGGCGCGCGGCGGCCTTGCGGCCGAGCGAATGCAGCGAGTTGGGGTTGACGCCGGCAAGCTCGCTGTCGTCATATTCGCGCTGCGCAAGGAGCGCCTCGGCGCGCATGGGCGTCGAGGCGGCATAGTCAAGATTCACGGGTATGCGGTTTTGACCTGCGGTCATAAGGGTTTATGCCTCCTGTGCAGCCTCGTTGCCGAGCTTCTGCAGCAGCGCAACCTCGGCGGCGGGATCTTCGGACTTAAATACGGCGGAGCCGGCTACGAGCACGTTGGCGCCGGCCTTGACGACCTCGGCGATGTTCTTGGAAGAGATACCGCCATCGACCTCGATCAGGGGCGACACGCCGTGGCGCTCGCACATGGCCTTGAGTTCGTGGAGCTTTGCGATGGTGCCCGGGATAAAGCTCTGGCCGCCAAAGCCAGGGTTCACGCTCATCAGCAGCACCATATCGACGACGTCGATGATGCTTTCGAGCACGCACACGGGGGTGGCGGGGTTGAGCACCACACCGGCCTTGACGCCGCGCTGCTGCAGATGGGTGAGCGTGCGGTGCAGGTGCGTGGAGGCCTCGTAGTGCACGGTGATCATGTCGGCACCGGCGTCGGCGTACCAATCGACCGTCTCGTCGGGGTTCGACACCATCAGGTGCGCGTCGACCGGTACATTTGTGGAGCGCTTGACGGCCTTAAGGATGTCAACGCCAAAGGTCAGGTTGCCGGTAAAGTGACCGTCCATGACGTCGAAGTGCACGTAGTCGGCACCGGCGATCTTGTCGAGCTCGCCCTTGAGGTTGGCCATGTCGGCCGAAAGGACGGACGGAGCGATTTTGATGGAACCCATGGTAGTAGCCTTTCTGCGCTAGTCGGCGAGTCCGTAGAACTCTTGGGAGGGGACGCGGTCGGTAAGGATCTCGAGCGCCCTATCCAAAGTAACACCGTTGTAGAGCGTTTGCTCCACGGCAAAGGTGAGCGGAATGTCTACGCCCAGTGAACGGGCGAGCTCGCTGACGCTGCGGGCCGCGACGGCACCCTCGACCACCATATGCGTGCGTGCCTGGTACTCTTCGAGCGACACGCCATGAGCGAACTCGTAGCCAAAGGTGCGGTTGCGCGAATGCTCCGAAGTGCAGGTGGCGATAAGGTCGCCCATGCCGGCAAGCCCCATGCAGGTCATGGCCTGGCCGCCTCGGGCGTGCACCAGGCGGCTGATCTCGGCCAGGCCGCGCGTCATGATGAGGGCGAGCGTGTTATCGCCCGCACCGGAGCCGGCAGAGATGCCGCATACGATAGCGATGACGTTTTTCATGGCGCCGCAGACCTCGACGCCAGTCATGTCCTGCGACAGGTAGATGCGGAAGGCCGTGGAAAGCAGCAGCTCCTTAAAGGTCTCCCCCACCTGCTGGTCTTTACTGGCGATTACGGCGGCAGAAAGCCCGCCGCGGCAGATCTCCTCGGCATGATTGGGGCCCGAAAGCGCAGCCATACGACGCTCATTGCCGATCTCGCTGGCGATGACCTCGCTCATGAGCAGACCGGACTCGGGCTCGATGCCCTTGGTGAGGCACAGAACTGGCGTCTCGTCCGCGATGAACGGCGCCGCCTGGTGGCAGACGTCGCGCAGGTGCGTCGAAGGCACGGCAAAGATAATGACGTCGGCGCCGTCGAGCGCCTGGGCCAAATCCGTCGTGGCGACAACGTTTTCCGGCAGCACGTAGTCCACCAGATAGCGGGGGTTGCGATGCTCACCGTTAATGCCGGCGGCCGTCTGCTCGCTATGGGCCCACATGGTCACGCGCTCGGCTCGCGCGGCGGCAAGGCCGGCGACGGCGGTTCCCCAGGAGCCGGAGCCAATCAGCGCAACATTCATGACTCTCTCCTACTTATCGTCGGGCTCGGTGACGCGCTTGGTAAACGAGAGCTTGGACTCCTTACCGGTCATGAGCTTTTTGATGTTCGCGCGATGGGCCCACACCACGGTGATGCCGATTAGCGCCATGCAAAACTTAAGTCCCAGGCTGCTATACGGAAAGACCGCACAAACGGCGATGGGAAGTCCGATGGCCGCGGCAAGCGAGCCCACGGACACAAACTTGGTGATGGCGACGGCCACGATAAACATGCCCAGCAGCGAAAGTCCGATGGGCCAGTACCAGGCGAGGATGACGCCCAGGCCCACGGCGATACCCTTGCCGCCATGGAAGTTGAGGTAAGGCGAGAAAATGTGTCCCCACACGGCAGCCAGGCAAATGACGCCGAGAATCCAGTCGCCGGCGGCACCGGGAGCCATGATGCTCACGGGGAAGCCATAGCCCACGCTCGCGATGAGCGGACGGGCGATAAGAACGCAGATGGCGCCCTTCAGGCAGTCGAGCAGCAGCGTGAGCGCGGCCACCTTGGGGCCGGCCACGCGTAGGGCGTTGGTGGTGCCGATGTTGCCGGAGCCCGCCTTGCGAATGTCGGTGTGGTTGAACACACGGCCCAGGATCAGGCCAAACGGAATCGCTCCGATAAAGAACGAGACCACGGCGCAGATGGCGGTCAGCAGAATCGGATTATGCATCCTTTTGCTCCTTCTTCCTAAAGAAGAGTCGAATGGGCGTGCCGGAAAAATCGAAGGTCGAACGCATACGGTTCTCCACGTAGCGCTGGTAGGTGTCGTTGACCAGGTCGCTGTGGTTGACGAAGAACGTAAACGTCGGCGGGTTGACGCCCGTCTGGGTCACGTAGTGCATGCGCAGGCGGCGCTTGCCGTCCACCACGGTGTGGCCGAACTCGCGCAGGTCGGTGAGGAACGTGTTGAGGCGCGAGGTGGTGATCTTTTGCGAGCGCGTCTTTTCGGCCGCGTCGACCATCGCCCAGATCTTCTCGACGCTGCGGCCGGTCAGGGCCGAGATGCGCAGGTACTGAGCCCAGGGAGCCATGACGCCCAGACGGCGGTCGACGGTCTCCATGCAGGCCTCGCGCTTGCGGTCGTCGTCGAGCAGGTCCCACTTGTTGAGCAGCACCACGATGGCGCAGCCGCGCTCGATGGCCAAGCCCATGACCTTCTGGTCCTGCTCGGTGACGCCTACGGAGGCGTCGACGACGAGCAGCGCCACGTCGGCGCGGTCGATGGCACGCAGGCCGCGGACCATGGAGTAGTACTCGATGTTCTCGTACACGGTGCTCTTCTTGCGAATGCCCGCGGTGTCGACCATGCGGTAGTGCTTGCCGTCGCGCTCGACGACGGTATCGATGGCGTCGCGCGTGGTGCCGGCGATGTTCGACACGATGGAGCGGTCGGCACCCAGGATGCGGTTGAACAGCGAAGACTTGCCGGCGTTGGGGCGGCCAATAATGGCGACGTTCAGCGCGTCGGGGAACTCGTCGTCGACCTCGTCCTCCTCCTCGGGGAGCAGGGCCACGATATCGTCGAGCAGGTCGCCCGTGCCGTGGCCGTGCAGGGCCGAGAGCGGCGTGGGCTCACCGATGCCGAGCGAATAAAACTCCCAGATGTTGTCGTTTTCGCGATCAGGATTGTCGAGCTTATTCACCAGCAGAAAGACCGGCTTGTCGCAGCGCTTGAGCATGCGGGCGACCGACTCGTCCTCCTCGGTGACGCCGGTGCGGCCGTCGACCACAAACAGGATGACGGCGGCTTCCTCGGCGGCGGCGAGCGCCTGGTCGCGGATGGACGTGGCAAAGACGTCGTCGCTCTTGAGCGGCTCGATGCCGCCCGTGTCGACGATGGTGAACTCGCGGCCGTTCCAATCGGCCGTGTGATACGAGCGGTCGCGCGTGACGCCGCGTGACTCGTGGACGATAGCGTCCGAGGTCTGGGCCAGGCGGTTAACGAGCGTGGACTTGCCCACGTTGGGGCGTCCGACGACGGCGACGATAGGTTTCATCTGCTCTCCTTTAATGGGTAGGGTCAGCGGATTTAGTAGAGTCGGTAGGCACAATGCCAAGGATGTGCTCCAGGGTATCGAGCAGCTCATGCGGCATGGTCGACACCACATGAACCTCGGCGCCGCGACTGGTAAGGCTTGCGAGTAAATCGTCACGATGATACTCGTCAAGTGTCATGCCGTCAGCGTTGAACATGAGCTTAGGCACAAAGAGCATAACCCCTGACAGGTCTTGCGGCAGCTGCTCAAGGATATCGCTCGCGACGATGAGGCCGGTCACGTCCACGTTACCGCCAAAGTAGCGGTTTTTAATGGCCGTGACGATGCCGGCAAGGCCGTGCGGCGATTCCACAAAACGCGCGACCGTATCTCGCGCGCTGGCGCCCGAAAGGCACAGGAGGCGCTGGCCACGAGCGGCGATTGCCTCGCGAACGCGGCGCAGGCGCTCGGCATCGGCGGCGAGCACATCGTCGGTCTCGTCCAAATAGGAGCGAATCATGCCGATGCCGTCGTAGTACTGCGGGTAGCCGTCATAAAAGTCTGCCTCGGGAGGCTCGATGCCGGCATCCAGGTAGAACTCGTCGCTCATCTGGAACGTGTGGCGGCCAAAGCGCTCGTACGCACGGTCCTGGAAGGGTCGGATCATGGCAATGGTTTCGCGCGCGAGCTCGGGCTTGTCGCTATATGACCAGCTAAAACGGTTCTGGTGCTTGGTAAAACCGAGCGGCACGATTCCCAGGCTGGTGATCTGCTCGTGCTCCTCGCAAAAGCGTAGAGTCTTTTCCAGCTCCTCGCCGTCGTTCATGCCGGGGCACAGCACAATCTGCGCATGAATCTCGATGCCGGCGGCCATGATGGCCTCGAGCACGTCCATGCCGCGCTGGGCGTTGCGGCCCATCATGCGGCGGCGGACGTCGGGGCTCACGGCATGGACCGACACGTTCATCGGACTCATGTTGCGATTGATAACGTTTTGCACGTCCTCGTCGGAAAGGTTCGTGAGCGTGACAAAGTTACCCTGTAAAAAGCTCAGGCGATAGTCGTCATCACGAATGTAGAGCGTGGAGCGGCCGCCCTTGGGCAACATGGTCATAAAGCAGAACACGCAGGCGTTCACACAGGTACGCATGCCGTCAAAGATGGGGCCGTCGAACTCAAGGCCCCAGTCCTCGCCGGGAAAGCGGTCAAGCTCCACGGGGGTGACGGTGTTGTCGCGCGGGTCGAATACCTCCATCTCGACAGTGTCGTCGTCGGCTTCCCAAAGCCATACGATCATGTCAGTGAGTTGCTCGCCGTTGACCGTGAGCACGCGCATGCCCGGCTCGATACCTACATCCCATGCGGGCGACTCGGGACGCACGTTCTTAACGAGCGCGCCCTCACCCGGCTCGGGGTCGCGGCTGCGCCCGTAATCGGCCACCTCGGCGGCGTATGCGGGTACGGTCTGGTCCATGGTTAGCGACAAAGCTCCTTGATGCGCGCGACGGCGCGCTCGATGTGTTCTTGCGGGGTGGAGGCTCCGGCAGTGATGCCGATGTGGCGCGCGTCGGCAAACCACGCGGCCTCAAGCTCGGAAGCTTCCTCGATGTGATGCGTGTGCTCGCAGACATCGGCACAAATCTGCGCCAGACGGCGCGTGTTGCCCGAATTTTTGCCGCCCACGACGACCATGCAATCACAGCGGTTGGCGAGGGTTGCCGCCGCCTGCTGGCGCTCGCTCGTGGCTGCGCAGATGGTGTTGATCACGCGCAGTTCCTGCACGCGTGGGGTGATGGAGGCCACAACCTCGGCCAGGTTCTGCGCGGTTTGGGTGGTCTGCACAACCAGGCCCACCTTGCCCTTGAGCGGCAGCTCTTCGGCGTCGGCGGCACAGCTCACGACTTGAGCGTCATCGCCAGCGTGGCCCAGAATGCCCTCGACCTCGGGATGGCCCGGTTCGCCTACGACGATCACGCGGTAGCCTTCGCGCACCAGGCGTTCGGCCGCCACATGGACCTTCTTCACGTAGGGGCAGGTGGCATCGACCACGGTAAGGCCACGCCCGCGAGCGGCATCGATGACCTGCGGCACCACGCCGTGGGCGCGGATGATCACGGTGCCCGACGCGGCGTCGTCCAGGGTGTCGGCCAGACCGACGCCTGCCTCGGCGAGCTCGCGTACCACGATGGGATTATGGATGAGCGGACCCAGCGTGTGGACCTGAGCGTTCTCCCCTGCCTGCGGCGCGGCGGCCAGCGCCATATCGAGCGCACGCTGCACGCCGTAGCAGGTGCCGGCGTGGGCGGCGATTTCGATGGTGGGGACGAACCCCTCAGCGGCGGCCGCGGCGGTATTCATGACGTTCTCACCCATGGCTAGAACCTGCCCGGGTGCTCGGCGCAAAGGTCATCACGCATGGCGTATACGCGGCTCATGGCCTCGGACTCAAACCAAGCCAGGCGCTCCTTGCGCTTGAGCTCGGCCGGTGCGTCGGATAGCGAGACGGCCTTGCCGGCGCGGATCCAGCACTTCTTGGGGCGCATGAGCTTTTTACCCTTAGGCGTAATGTCGGACCAACCACAAATAGCGAGTGGATTAACGGGTGCCTTGCCCATCTGAGCGATGAGCGCAAAGCCGCCATGGACCTCGGGCTTGATCTCGCGCGAGCGGATGCGCGTGCCCTCGGGGAAGATCAGGACGTCCTCACCGCGCTGCAGTGCATGCTGGGCGGCGCGTAGACACTTCATGTCGGCGGTACCGCGCTCGACGGGAATGCCACCCACGCGGCTAAAGGCCCAGCGTACGATCTTGCTCTTGGCAAACTCGGACTTAAAAATGGGGCGAATGCGGCGGGCGCCAAAGAACAACGCCGTCTCCACGGCCAGGAGCTCGGCCATCGAGGTGTGGTTGCAGATGACCACGCTGCCGCGGCCCTCCTTGCGCTCAAACAGCAAGTCGGCGTCTTCGACCTTCCAGCGCCACATGAGTTTGGAGAAGACCCACAGAATAGCCATGACCACGACGACGGTGCCGCGGATGAGCGCCGGGAACTCGGCGTACGGGGCGTTGTAGTAATCCTCGGGCGTCTGCTTAAACAGGCGCATGGGCTACCTCCTTTGGTTGATGAGGTCCTCGATTATCGAGACGACCTCGTCGATGGTGTGGGCGGTGGAGTCGACGTGCACTGCGTCCTCGGCGGGCACAAGCGGGGCGACCTCGCGGCTGCTGTCGAGCTTATCGCGCTGCTTAAGGGCATCGAGAGTCTCGTCGACCTCGGCCTCGAGCTGTGCCTCGCTGAGCGGCTGGGCATCGTTTTGGTGACGCTGAAGCACGCGGCGACGGGCGCGCTCGCGCGGGTCGGCGGTCAGGAACACCTTGACCTGTGCGTTGGGGAATACGACGGTGCCGATATCGCGACCCTCGGCGACGATGTCGCGGTCCTCGGCGGCGCGGCGCTGGTGGATGAGCATGGCGGCGCGCACGCCCGGGTAGGCCGAGACCTTGGACACGTTGGCATCCACCTGCGGGGTGCGGATGGCAGCCGAGGCATCCTTACCGTCGATGGTCAGACGCGTGTCCTCGCCGGTGCCGTTGGTAAAGCGAATCTCGATCTGCTCGGCGAGGGCGTCAATGGCCGCCTCGTCGTTCAGGTCGATGCCGCGGTCGAGCGCGGCGAAGGTGACGGCGCGATACATGGCGCCCGTGTCGAGCTTGTTAAAGCCCAGCTGGCGGGCGATCTCCTTGGCGATGGTGGACTTGCCGGAACCGGCAGGGCCGTCGATGGCGACGATCATGCAATGCTTCCTTTCGGTGGTTGACGTGCTGGTATGGGACGCGGGCGCTAGGGCTTGGCGGGTTGCCTAGCCCGTGTAGCGCTCGCGGTAGGTGTTACGCTTGGGTGCGGAACCGTGGCTGCCGTGGTGGCGGGTGCGGCTCGCGGTGTTGGTCGCGGGCACGGCGCGCTTAGAGGCGGCCTGCTTGGGCGGGATGCCGCCGGCCTTGAGGATCTGCACCTCGCGGTCGGTGAGCTCGCGCCACGAGCCCTTGGCCACGTCCTTGAGCTCCAGGCCGGCAAAGTTGCAGCGATGCAGGCGGATCACCGGGTGGTGGATCTTGCTTAGCATACGCTTGACCTGGTTCTTGCGTCCCTCGCGGATGATGACCTCCACGGCGGTGGTGCCGGGCTTGACGCCCTGGGGAGCCACGGCCTCGGCCTCGTGTGCGGTAATGACGCGGCAGATCGCCGGCTGGCACAGGCCGTCGTCGAGCTCGATGCCGTGACGGAGTGGTTCCAAGTCGCGATCGGTCAGGTGGCCGTCCACCAGCGCCTGATAGGTCTTGTAGACGTGCTTGCTGGGGTGCAGCAGATCCTGCGACAGGTCGCCGTCGGTGGTAAAGAGCAAAAGGCCCGTGGTGTCGCGGTCCAGGCGACCCACCGGGAAGAGCCCCGGAAAGCGGTCACGCGGGACCAGCTCGGCCACGCAGGGGCGCTCCTGCGGATCGCTCATGGTGGTGAGGTAGCCGGTCGGCTTGTAGAGTATAAGGTACACGGCGCCCTGGTTGAGCTTGACGGGCATGCCGTCGACCTCGATATGGTCGCGGTCGACGTCGACCTTGATGCCCAGTTCGGTCGCGACCTGGCCGTTGACGGTCACGCGGCCGGCGGTCATCAGGTCCTCCGAGCCGCGACGGCTCGCCACGCCCGCGCGCGCCAAAAAGCGCTGCAGGCGCATGGTGTGCGGGTAGACGGGCTGGGTGCCGCCTGTGGGCGCCGTAGCGCCCGCGACGCGTGCGGTGCGCGTCTCCCCTGCTTCGTTAGTCCTCGTCATGCAAATCCTCCGAGCTGTCACCGCTGGCCAGGATCTCTTCACGTGCGTCGTCTTCAACAACGGTATCGAGCAGTTCGCGCTCTTCGTCCAGGTCCTCGGCCTGTTCTTCGAGCGTAGACTGAATACTGCGGCCGCTCAGGCGCTCGCGGATAAACTGGCGCGACTGCTCGTCGGGGGCAAACTGCTCCAGATCGGGCAGGTCGCGGGTGGAGCGCAGGCCGAACTTCTCCAAGAAGGCGTTGGTCGTGCCGTAGATGATGGCCTGACCGCGCTCGGGGTCGCGGCCGAGCTCGCGCACCAGGCCCTTGTCCACGAGCGACGCGATGACGCCGTCGGAGTTGACGCCGCGGATACCCTTGACCACCTCGCGCGTGACAGGCTGGTGGTAGGCGATGACGGCCAGGGTCTCGAGTGCCGCCTGCGACAGCTTTTGCGTATCCCAGCTCAGCACGTAGGCCTCGACCACATCGTGGTAGGCGGGGTGCGTGAATAGGCGCCAGCCACCGGCGACCTCGCGCAGCTGAAAGCCGCGGTTGGCCTCCTCGTACTCAACCTTGAGCTCGGCCAACAGCGACGCGCACTCGCCGGGGGCGATATTCAGCGCACCTGCCAGCGCGGATGCGCTCACGGGGTCGCTCGAAACCAGCAGCAGCGCCTCAAGGGCGCCTTTGAGGCTGTTTGCCTCTAGCGTGGAAAGGGTTGACATGGTTGGTCGCTCCTATTCGGTGAGCTCGGGGCCCTCGCCGGGCACGTATGCCTCGGCGCCCTCGACGCGGTTGATTTGAATGGTTCCAAAAATCTTGTCCTGGCTCAGCGTAAGCGAGCCGCGCTTGGCGAGCTCGAGCATGGCCAGGAAGGTGACGACGAGCTGCTCGGTGGTGGCGTCGCCGTCCAGTAGCTCACGGAAGGTGCAGGTTTGGTGCGCCATGGTAAAGCGGTCGACCGAGGCCACCGTTAGGTCGAGCGGCACGCGATGTGGTGCCACGTGCTCGGCCTCCAGCAGGAAGGTCTGGCGCTTGCCGTCCAGGTCGGCGCAGATGACGGCCAGGCCGCGCAGGGTAATGCCGGCCAGGTAGTCGGGCATAAGACCAAAAAACTCGGGGTCGGGGCCGGCCACGCGCGGATGCATGCGGCTCTCGGCCTGCATGCGCGCGCCAAGGGCCGCCGCTGCGCCCTTAAACTGCTTGTAGGCGATCAGGCGTTGGATCAGGACCTCGCGCAGGGCGTCGCCGTCGAGTGCGCTGAGTTCCTCAAGGTCTTCGTCGTCCTCGTCATCGTCGACGGTTTTGTTCGGGGCCTCTTGGGGTACCAGCGAGGCGGCCTTAATGTCCAAAAGGGTTGCCGCGACCAGCAAAAAGTCGCTCGCTACGTCCAGGTCCAGCGCCTCGATGCGCTCGACCTCAGCAAGGTATTGCTCGGCCACCTCGCTGATCGAGATGGCGCCGATATCTACTTTTTGGCGGGTTACCAACTGCAGCAGCAGGTCGAACGGTCCGCTGTAGACCTGCGTCGACACGCGATACGACATTTTCGACCTCCTTTGACGGCGCCTTCGCGGCGCGGTATGGGTGCATGTTGCGACCGTTTTGCATGGTCGACCTGTAAGTTTACCCTAGATGCCGGCGATTGCGAAGTCGAGCAGCCACTCAGCCAGCGGATACACGGTAACGTCGAAATAGCGGCCGATCACGTCGATGCCGGTCCACATGGGCAGCAGGTACAGCACCAAGATGAGGATGGGCATGGCGTATTGCTGCAGGCGATAGTAGTTGACGAGCGCCTTTCCCTTGAGGAACGGGACGATAATCGACGAGCCGTCGAGCGGCGGAATTGGGATGAGGTTAAAGAACGCGAGCGACAAGTTGACCACGATAAAGGTGGCGCCGAAGTTCATGATTTGGGACGCCACGGCAAAGGACATGCTGGCGTAGAGGCTGCCGTACGCTGCGTGCATGAGGGCGGCCGCGAGGCACGCGAGGGCGATGTTCGATGCGGGGCCGGCCGCGCTCACCAGGACCTCGTCGCGCTTGGGATGTTTGAGGTTGTTGAGGTAGACGGGCACGGGCTTGGCAAAGGCGAACACCGGGCCGCCGGCGGCGAGCATGAGCAGCGGCAGGAGGATGGTACCGAACGGGTCGATGTGGTTGAGCGGGTTGAGCGAGACACGGCCACGCGAGCGGGCCGTCTTGTCGCCGAGCGCCCAGGCAGCGGCGGCGTGCGCGCTCTCGTGGATCACGATGCCCACGATGACGGCGACGGCGCTGGCGAGCAGGTTCATGAGGTAGCTGCTGGACATGGCGCTCCCCTAGCGGACGCGGCGCGAGGCGCGCGTGAGCAGGTAGTCTGCCACAAATAGAATTACGGCCACGATGGCGTAATCCAGGCGGAACACACCGCCAAAGGGCGATGTGATGACGCCGTAGCCGGCGATAGCACTCGGCAGCGCGCGCGAAAGCTCAACGACAAAGCCCACAATCTGCAGCTTGGCGGTGAGGCCGCTAAAGCACAGCAGCACGGTCATCGCGCTCATAAAGATGCCGCAGATGCGACAGGCGATGGCGATGATGCTCATCGCCACGGCGGTGGCTTTACGAGAGTTCACGCGCGGTCTCCTCTTCGATCTGGGTGGAAAGCTCCAGCCATTCGTCCTCGAGCTTGGGCAGCTCTTGTTTAAGCCCGTTATATTCCCCCAGCGCGGCGTTGAACTTGTCCTGATCGGCATAAAGCTCTTCGCTTGCCATCAATTCCATAAGCTCGTCATAGCGGGCGCGCTTTCTGTCGAGCTCGGTCTCGATCTTCTTGAGCTGGTTGCGCACGCCCTTGAGCTTTTTGTTGAGCGCGGCGCGGGCCTGGGCCTCGGCGCGCTTTTGCTCCTTGGTCTTTTTGCCCTCGGCAGGCTTAGGCGCCGCGGCGGGGGTGTCGGCCTGGCCGGCGCTGGCTTTGGTGGACTTGGCCGCGGCAGGCACGCTCTCCCCTGCCGCCTCGGCGGCGGCGCGGGCTGCGAGGTCCTCGCGCTTGTAGAGGTAGTAGTCGTAGTCGCCGTCGTAGACCGTGACCTTGCCGTCGCGGATATCGATCACGCGGTTGGCCACGGCGCGCACCAGGTGCTCGTCGTGGCTGATAAGCACGATGGTGCCGGGGAAGTTTTGCAGGGCGTTCTCGAGCATATCCACCGAGTCGATGTCCAGGTGGTTGGTGGGCTCGTCCAGGCACAGGAGCGCCTCGGGCGCCACGAGCATCTTGGCCAGGGCCAGACGCGCTTTTTCGCCGCCGGAGAGGACGCGGACCTGCTTTTCGATGGAATCGTTGTCGCTAAACAGGAAGGCGCCCAGCAGGCTGCGCTGCTGCGGCACGGTCCATTTGGGCGTGACGGTGTCGATTTCTTGCAGGACGGTGTTGGACTCGGTCATGCCTTCAAGCGCGTGCTGGGCATAGTAGGCCACACCCACGTTGGTGCCCAGGTCGCGCGTGCCGGTAGTGAGGGGCTCCAGACCGGCAATGATCTTCATGAGGGTGGACTTGCCGGCGCCGTTTGGGCCGACGAGCGCCACGTGCTCGCCGCGGTAGAGTTTGAGGTCGATATCGCTGTAGATGTGTTTGTTGCCGTAGGACTTGGAAACGCCCTCCAGGCCCACGACCATGTCGCCGGAGCGCGGCGGGTCGGGGAACTTAAAGTCGATGTGCTTGTGGCCCTCGGGCAGGATGACGAGCTCCTTTTTGATCTGTTCGATCTTGCGGATGCGCTCCTGGGCCTGGGCGGCCTTGGTGGGCTTGTAGCGGAACTTGTCGACGAAGACCTGCATGTGGGCGATATCGCGCTCCTGGGCGGCGCGCTTGGCGCGCATCTGCTCCAGGTTGTCCTCGCGCTGCTTGAGATAGCTGCTGTAGTTGCCGGTGTAGGTGGTTACGCGGCGGTTCTCGAGCGCGGCAACGTGGTCGACGCAGGCGTCCATGAAGGCGCGGTCGTGACTGACGATGAGGACGGCGCCGTCGTAGTTGGCGATAAAGCCGCGCAGCCATTGGACGCTTTCGAGGTCCAGGTGGTTGGTGGGCTCGTCCAGAAGCAGCAAGTCGGGATGGCGCAGGAAGAGCTTGGCGAGCGCGATGCGCATCTGCCAGCCGCCCGAGAACTCAGAACACGGGCGCTCAAAGTCGATGACCTTAAAGCCCAGGCCGGACAGGATCTTGCGGGCGTTGCTCTCGAGCTCGTAGCCGCCCAGGTGCTCAAAGCGGTCTTGGACCTGGCCGTACTCGTTAAGGAGCGCGTCGACGTCCTTGCCCTGCTCGGATAGCTCGGTGATCTGGGCCTGCAGTTCGTTGGCACGCTCGCCCATGCGGCGGATTTCTTTAGCGGCGGCCATGACCTCGGCGAGGATGGTGGTGTCCTTTTGCTCCAGGTTGGTTTCCTGCTCTAGGTAGCCCACCTGGCAGTCCTTTGCGTACTGGACCTGGCCGGCGTCGGGGCTGTCGATGCCCATGATGATTTTGAGCATGGTGGTTTTGCCGGCGCCGTTGGGACCCACGAGCGCGAAGCGCTCGCCGGGGTTGATCTGGAAGGACGCGCCGCTAAAGAGGACGCGCGCGCCGAAGCTTTTTTCGATCTTGTCGACCAGGAGGATCATGGTGCCGCCTTTGACCTTGTGTGCCTATATGAAAAAAGGCCCCAACTTGCGTTGGAGCCTCATTCAATGCTCGGGTGGAGACGAG
>DBEYTJ010000140.1:0-3825 GCA_048181065.1 Collinsella sp. | reverse complement strand
ACATTATCAGCGTAGTAATTATCTGATGCGGGTTAGCACATACAGCTAGCCCGTACGATAACGGGCGGCTGATGAAGATGAGGGCCGTCGAGCGCAACCGACGGCCCTCATTTTTTATGTCTGAGTAGTTCTTTTTAGAGGAGGAAATGTAATGAACGGAGTTTTGCTCATGGTTGTGGCCGCGGCGGTGCTCGCCGGCGGCTATCTGGGCTATGGCCGATGGCTGGCCAACAAGTGGGGCATTGACAAAGAGGCCCTCACGCCGGCCAAGCGCATGAAGGACGGCAACAGCTTCTCGCCCGTCTCCGCCTTCACCGCGTTCTCGCATCAGTTCAGCTCGATCTGCGGTGCCGGCCCTGTCACGGGTACGATCGTCGCCATGGCCTTTGGCTGGCTGCCCGTCGTGCTCTGGGTCCTCGTCGGCGGCATCTTCTTTGGCGCCGTCCACGACTTTGGCGCCCTGTACGCCTCGATGAAGAACAACGGCAAGTCGCTCGCTCAGCTCATCGAGAAGTACATCGGCAAGACCGGCCGTCGTCTGTTCCTGCTGTTCTGCTGGCTGTTCTGCATCATCGTCATCGCCGCCTTCACCGACATGGTCTGCAAGACGTTCATGTTTACCCCGGCCGTTGACGCTTCTGGCGCTGCTACCGGTGCCGTCGACTTCACCAAGTCCTATGCCGCCGGCTGCGCTGGTACCATCTCCATCCTGTTCACTTTCGTCGCTATCGCCTTTGGTTGGGCCCAGAAGAAGTTCAACCTCACCGGCGCTGCCGAGTTCGTCACCGGCGTGGTCCTCATGGTTCTCATGTTCGCCGTCGGTATGCAGTTCCCGGTCTACCTGGATAAGTTCCAGTGGTTCGCCGTCGTCATGGTCTACCTGGTCTTCGCTGGCGCTATGCCCATCCAGATGCTCAAGACCCCGCGTGACTACCTCACTTCCATCATGATGATCGTCATGATCGCCTGCGCTGTCCTCGGCATCGTCGTCCTGGGTGTTCACGGCCAGGCTACGATGACCGCTCCGGTCTTCACTGGCTTCTCTGGTGCCTCCGGCATGATGTTCCCGGTCCTGTTCGTTTCCGTTGCTTGCGGCGCTCTCTCCGGTTTCCACAGCCTCGTTTCTTCCGGTACTTCCTCTAAGCAGGTCGAGAAGGAGCAGGACGCCGTCAAGGTCGGTTACGGCGCTATGGTCGTCGAGTCCTTCGTTGGCATCCTTGCCATCATCGTTGCCGGCATCATGTTCTCCGACATGAACACCGCCGGTACCGGCGCCCTTAACGCCGGCGTCGCTTCCACCCCGTTCCAGATCTTCGCTGCTGGTATCTCCCGCGGTATGCAGGCCTTCGGTGTTGACGGCACGCTTGCTACCGTCTTCATGACCATGAACGTCTCCGCTCTGGCCCTGACCTCGCTCGACGCCGTCGCCCGCATCGCCCGCACCTCGTTCTCCGAGTTCTTTGCCCAGACCAACGACGCCCTGGCCATCGAGTCCAAGGCCGGCTACATGAAGGTCCTCGGCAACCCCTGGTTCGCCACGGTTGTCACCCTGCTTCCTGGTCTCGCCCTTGCTTTTGGTGGCTATGCCAACATCTGGCCGCTCTTTGGTGCTTCCAACCAGCTGCTCGGCGGTATGACCATGATCACCCTCGCCGTGTTCTGCAAGTGCACCGGCCGCAAGGGCTGGATGCTCTACGTGCCCGTCGCCTTCCTGCTCTGCTGCACCTTCACCTCGCTGGTCCAGAGCGCCATGGGCTGCATGACCGCTGTCCAGGCTTACGGCTTCTTCGGTACCATCCCGGCCACCGCTACCACGGCTGCCGTCTCCGTCGCCGCCACCAAGGGCCTGCAGCTCGTCTTCGCCGTCCTGCTGATGGTCCTGGGCCTCATCGTTGCCGTCAACTGCCTCAAGGAGTTCTTCGGCAAGGAGGCCGGCTCCATGCCCGACGAGGAGCCCGAGTGGTCCGAGATGGGCAAGGCCGAGTATGGTCGCGCCGCTGCTGCTGAGGCTCCTGCCGACGCTGAGGCCGCCAAGGCCTAGCCGATCGGACGGATTGAATCCTCCATCTCTATGACTCGGAAAGACCGGGTCCGCAACAATGCGGACTCGGTCTTTTTCTTGCGAGAACGGGTGATGCAAGGGCGTCCTCGCAGATGTTTTGCGTGTATAGGCTCACGCGTTGTACCATATAGACGTATATGTGTGCATATGAAAGGGGCCCCGTGGCCAAGACGGTATATTCCGATAACCAACAAAATGTCGATGCTCTGGCTGAGCGTCTGAGCGGACAAACGTCGCTTTCTGCCGAGCGGGCCAAGCTGGTTGCCTACGACCTGCTCTGCCGCAAGGCGCTCAAGATCAAGTCGAGCGCGCTGGCGCAAATCTTCCGCTCCGTGGATAAGGAGTGCGATACCAAGGCGATGCGCGACGAGCTTATCGCGGCAAAGATTGTGACCAAGATCGAGGGCAGCGGCATTAACGGCCGTCCGGCGTTCTATACCATCAATGCCGAGATTCATGATGCCCAGGAGCAGCCTGTCGAGGGTTCCGTTGAGGTGCCTGCTGCGGAAGAAGTTGCCCCGCGTGAGCATATCGATACTGACGAGCTGCTCGATGAAAACGTCGTTCGCGCTTTTACCGCCAAGGCGGGTCGCGGCGGCTTTGGCGGGGGTGGCAAGCGCGATGCGCAACGCCGTGCTCAGCAGGAGCGCTTCCGTCGCGCCGTTGCTCAAAAGGATGAGCTTGATACCGAGGCTGTTGAGGCTGAGGTTGCTGCCGAGTCGCAGAAGCCCGCGAAGGAGCAAAAGCCTGTGGAGGCCCAAGAGCCCAAGCGTCGCCGCGGTGCTCACTTTAAGGCTACGCAGCAGGACGCTGTGCGCGATGCCGAAGAGGCTGCCGAGGTTGCGGACGATTCCGAGAAGCCGGCCAAGAAGGCCTCAGGCTCGTGTCGTCCCGGTCGCGGCTTCGCAGGTCGCGCGTACCCTGTAAAGCGTCAGGAGAAGGTCAATCAGGTTCCGGAGGCGCGGGCCGAGAAGGCCGTGGAGCCTGCCGAGCCGGAAGTCCGTGAACAGAAGCCTGTTGATGAGCAGACTGCTTCCGATACGGAGACTCAGGGCCAGCAACCTGCGGCTGAACAGACGGGGGAGGGTACTTCGAGTAGGCCTCACCGCCGTCGTCATCGTGGCGGTCGCAGCTCTAACGCTCAGGATGCTGCCGAGAATGTAGCGCCGCGCGACGAAGATGCGAAGGTGGATGCTCCGACGGGGCAGCCCAAGCGTCAGCCGGCGAAGGAGGGCAAGCCCGAGCGTTCGCAGAAGCAGACGTCTACTTCGAAACGTGAGTGCAATGCCCAAGGAGATTCTAGGCGCAAGTCTCAGAAGAAGCCCGAGTTTGCCGCAGCAGATACGGCTGCCCAGCAGACTGAGTCGACTACCCATGGCGAGGTTTCGGCGTTTGCCCTGGCCCGCGTTCTGGGCAGGCAGCTGCTCAAGGTTGTCCCCACGCCCACGGCGCTCTCCAAAATTAAGGAGCAGCAGACCCAGATTGTAAGGGTTGAAGGCAAGGACGGTAAAAAGACGCCGCAGCGCGCTCAGCACAACGAGATGTCCAATCGCAAGATTGCCGAGGAAATCGCGATCATTCAGGCTTGGGTCGAGCAAAACCGCGGTGCCGATACGCCGGTTGCCTCGCGCCGCCAGCGCGCCTACCAGATCTTCAATGACGAAAAAGCTTTTGACGGCAAGCATGGCGAGCGCCTGATCAGGCGTATGACCGAAAAGGGCATCAGCATGCAGGCGATCAAGGTCGCCCCCAACCGTCCGGTG
>DBEYTJ010000139.1:0-1108 GCA_048181065.1 Collinsella sp. | reverse complement strand
GACATGTCAGGAAACGAGGGCAGCCCTGTGGGCGCCAGCGGAATGTGGGGTCACCGCGCGGTCCGCATCTGATGGTGTCGACGTCAATGGTATACGGGTGCATCATCGACGTCTTCAATACAGAAGATATCAGTGCGGGATGTTCCGGAGAGAAACCCCGTCACGCCCCCGGATCCCCTGCGTTTACGGCCTTGAGGTCGGCGTGGGCGGAGATCGTGGCTGATGGGGATACGTGTCCCGGTCGCTGGTTCGCGCTTTGCGTGAACTCCGCGCTACTGGGGGTCCAATTAGGCTTCTGTTGTTGGACCCGCTACATCTTCCCGGCCCAACATCGCCCGTAGCTTCTCGAAGCTTTCCTCACTCAGGCAGTGCTCCATGTGGCAACCCTCTTGCGACGCGACATCCGCCGAAACACCGGCCTCCTCGAGCAACCGCACGAAAAAGCAGTGGCGCTCCCACATTTGGCGAGCGACCTCCAGACCACGCTCCGTCAGATGAACGTCGCGCTTGCCCATTTCGACATAGCCGCTGTTCTCCAGCGTCGCCATGGCTTTAGAGACGCTCGCCTTGGTTACGCCCAGGTATTCGGCAACGTCAATCGATCGAACGACGCCCTGGCGCTCCGAGAGCACGTAAATAGATTCGAGATAGTCTTCTCCAGATTCACGTAGGGCCATGGGCCGCCTTTCGCGATGATTGTTAGTTAGCCTTTGGATACTTTCCTTGGCTTACTTTACCGCAAAAGTTGCCCATGTCTTACTACGTTGTTTAAAAAGTTAACCGTGTTTCACAAAACGCGCCAGGCGAACACAACATGGGGACACGCCCCGCAAGGAGTGTCCCCAGCTGCCGGCAGAAAAGGAACGTCCCTAAGTGCCGAATCCTCAGCTATAGCAGCCCAAAGTGCTTGGCGGCGTTGTAGATACCGTCATCGTCCACGGCGGTCGTAACGTAGGTCGCCGCGGCCTTCACCGTGTCCTGTGCGTTGCCCATGGCCACGCTCGTGCCCACGGCGGCAAACATCGACAGGTCGTTCTCGCCGTCGCCAAAGGCAATCGCCTCGCTCGCGTCGATACCAAGCCGCTCGAGCGTCGCCGCCACGCCCAGG
>DBEYTJ010000138.1:0-3648 GCA_048181065.1 Collinsella sp. | reverse complement strand
AAATCCCATCACGCCAACATCCCGGCGATCGCCGGGGCCTGTATACCTATATGAGAGGAGAGGGGTATATGGCGCGTAAGTTTAAGTCTATGGACGGCAACGAGGCGGCCGCATATGTTTCGTATGCGTACACCGAGGTAGCGGGAATTTATCCCATTACGCCGTCCAGCCCGATGGCCGACCATGTCGACCAGTGGGCGGCCCAGGGTCGCAAGAACATCTTTGGCACCCCGGTCAAGGTCGTCGAGATGGAGTCCGAGGCGGGTGCAGCCGGTACCGTTCACGGTTCGCTGGGCGCCGGTGCTCTGACCACTACCTACACGGCTTCTCAGGGTCTGCTCCTGATGATTCCGAACATGTACAAGATCGCGGGCGAGCAGCTCCCGGGCGTTTTCCACGTCTCTGCGCGTTGCGTCGCTTCCCACGCCCTGAACATCTTTGGTGATCACTCCGATGTTATGGCCTGCCGCCAGACCGGTTTCGCCATGCTCGCCGAGGGCAACGTTCAGGAGGTCATGGACCTCTCGCCGGTGGCTCACCTTGCCGCCATCGAGGGCAAGACCCCGTTCCTTAACTTCTTCGACGGCTTCCGCACCAGCCACGAGATCCAGAAGGTCGCCATGTGGGACTACAAGGATCTTGCCGAGATGTGCGACATGGACGCCGTCCAGGCTTTCCGCGATCACGCGCTCAACCCTGAGCACCCGCACACCCGCGGCAGCCACGAGAACGGCGACATCTTCTTCCAGAACCGCGAGGCCTGCAACAAGGTCTACGACGAGCTTCCCGCCGTCGTCGAGGGCTACATGAAGAAGATCAACGAGAAGCTCGGCACCGATTACGGCCTGTTCAACTACTACGGCGCTCCCGATGCCGATCGCGTCGTCGTGTGCATGGGCTCCTTCTGCGACGTGCTCGAGGAAGTCATCGACTACCTCAACGCTCACGGCGAGAAGGTCGGCCTGGTCAAGGTCCGCCTGTTCCGTCCGTTCTCCATCAAGCACTTTGTCGACGTTCTCCCCGAGACCGTCAAGAAGATTGCCGTTATGGACCGCACCAAGGAGCCGGGTTCCATCGGCGAGCCGCTCTACCAGGACGTCGTCTCTGCTCTCTACGAGGCCGGCAAGACGGGCATCAAGGTCGTCGGCGGCCGTTACGGCCTGGGCAGCAAGGACACGCCTCCCGCGTCCGCGTTCGCTGTCTTCGAGGAGCTTAAGAAGGACGAGCCCAAGCGCGAGTTCACCATCGGCATCGTCGATGACGTGACCAACCTGAGCCTGCCCGAGGCCGAGGATGCGCCCAACACCGCAGCCCCCGGCACCATCGAGTGCAAGTTCTGGGGTCTGGGTGGCGACGGTACCGTCGGCGCCAACAAGAACTCGATCAAGATCATCGGCGACCACACCGACAAGTACGTCCAGGCCTACTTCCAGTACGACTCCAAGAAGACCGGCGGCGTCACCGTCTCGCACCTGCGCTTTGGCGATTCCCCGATCCGCTCGCCGTACTACGTGACCAAGGCCGACTTTGTCGCCTGCCATAACCCCAGCTACATCGTCAAGGGCTTCAAGATGGTCCGCGACGTCAAGCCGGGCGGCACCTTCCTGGTCAACTGCCAGTGGAGCGACGGGGAGTTCGCCGAGCACATGCCCGCCGTGGCCAAGCGCTACATCGCGAACAACAACGTCAACGTCTACCTGATCGACGCTATCGACCTGGCTGCCAAGGTCGGCATGGGCAAGCGCACCAACACGGTGCTCCAGTCCGCCTTCTTCGCGCTGGCCAAGGTTCTGCCCGCCGAGGACGCCCTGCAGTACATGAAGGACGCGGCTACCAAGTCCTACATGAAGAAGGGCCAGGCCATCGTCGACGCCAACCACAAGGCCATCGATGCCGGTGCTACCGCCTTCCGTAAGTTCGAGGTTCCGGCCGATTGGGCTACCGCCGAGGACGCCGCTCCCGTCGAGCTCTCCGAGGAGACCAAGTCCGCCATCGCCCAGCAGGTCAAGAACCTGCTCGAGCCCATTGATCGCATGGATGGCGACAGCCTGCCCGTTTCCGCCTTCGTCGGTTGCGCCGACGGCCAGTTTGAGCTGGGCGCCTCCGCATACGAGAAGCGCGGCGTCGCCGTGGTCGTTCCCCACTGGGACGAGACCAAGTGCATCCAGTGCAACCAGTGCGCCTATGTGTGCCCGCATGCCACCATCCGTCCGTTCGCGATGACCGAGGACGAGGCTGCCGCCGCGCCCGAGGCTACCCGCACGCTCGACGCTATGGGCCCCAAGGCCAAGGGCATGAAGTTCACCATGGCCGTGTCCCCGCTCGACTGCATGGGCTGCACCAACTGCGTCAAGGTCTGCCCCAAGGGCGCCCTCGAGATGGTTCCCACCGAGCAGGAGATGGACCAGCAGCCCGTTTGGGACTATATGGTCGAGAACGTCTCCGAGAAGAAGGAACTCATCGCGGCCAACGTCAAGGGCAGCCAGTTTAAGCAGCCCTACCTGGAGTTCTCCGGCTCCTGCGCCGGCTGCGCCGAGACCGCCTATGCACGTCTGGTGACCCAGGTCGCCGGCGACCGCATGTTCATTTCCAACGCCACCGGCTGCTCCTCCATTTGGGGCAACCCCGCTGCCACCGCTCCTTACTGCAAGGACAAGGACGGTCACGGCCCGGCGTGGAACAACTCCCTGTTCGAGGACAATGCCGAGCATGGTCTGGGCATGGCCGTCGGTTACGAGGCCGTCCAGAAGAAGCTGATCGCCGCCACCCAGGACATCATCGCTGCCGATGGTCCGTCGGATGAGCTCAAGGCTGCCGGCCAGGCTTGGATCGACTCCGTCAACGACGCCGAGGCTTCCAAGACCGCTGCCGCTGCCTACGTTGCCGAGCTCGAGAAGTGCGGCTGCGACGCTTCCAAGGCGATCCTCGCCGACAAGGCTTACCTCACCAAGAAGTCCTTCTGGATCTTCGGCGGCGACGGTTGGGCCTACGACATCGGCTTCGGTGGCCTGGACCACGTCCTGGCTTCCGGCCACAATGTCAACGTCTTCGTCTTCGACACCGAGGTTTACTCCAACACCGGCGGTCAGGCCTCCAAGGCCTCGAACCTGGGCCAGGTCGCTCAGTTCGCCGCTGCCGGTAAGGTGACCAAGAAGAAGTCCCTGGCCGAGATTGCCATGAGCTACGGCTATGTCTACGTGGCGCAGGTCGCCATGGGCGCCAACCCGGCTCAGACCCTCAAGGCCATCCACGAGGCCGAGGCCTACGACGGCCCGTCCCTCATCATCGGCTACAGCCCCTGCGAGATGCACTCCATCAAGAAGGGCGGCATGCAGAACTGCCAGGCCGAGATGAAGAAGGCTGTCGAGTGCGGTTATTGGAACCTCTTCCGCTTCAACCCCGAGGCTGCTGCCGGCAAGAAGTTCTCGCTCGATTCCAAGGAGCCCGCGGGCGGTTATCAGGAGTTCCTGATGAACGAGGCCCGTTACGCTTCGCTGACGCGTTCCTTCCCCGAGCGCGCCGAGGAGCTCTTCAAGGAGAACGAGCAGGCCGCTATGGACCGCTACGCTCACCTGCTGAAGCTCAAGACGGTGTACAACGAGGCCTAGGTCTCCCACCGCAGGATCTGAGGGCTGACCTTCGCGGACG
>DBEYTJ010000137.1:0-1328 GCA_048181065.1 Collinsella sp. | reverse complement strand
GGGATATAGGCATAAAAGTGTGTAAAGATTTGCCATCTTCTCCCAGCTAGTACCCTATAAATCACATCCTGAAGTCATTACCTTTCGAGTTGGCTATAGGCAAGAATGTGTGTATGAATATGACTTGACACTCCTGTTCAGGGTAGGTTTTTCGCTAGAAAAGTCGACCTTAGGCAGGGATGAGCGGTGTCCAATCCAAAATGCGGGATCTGCAAGAGCAAGATGGTCAAGAACGGAACGACTTCGGCAGGAAGGCAAAGATGGCGATGCCTATCATGCGGCAGCTCCTCCGTAAAGCGCAACGACACCCGCTCCAGGTGGCTCAAGGTTTTCGTCGGTTGGCTTTTGGGTAAGGCTTCGCAGTCGGAACTGGGAATGGCTGCGCGCACGTTTCGCGACAAGACGACGGCCTTTTGGGATCTCTGGCCGATCATCCCCATTTGCGACGAGATCCACCATGTCGTCTACATGGACGGCATCTGGCTGACGAGAAAATGCATCATCCTCATCGCATGCACGGAGGACCATGTAATAGGCTGCCATCTCGCCCAGAGCGAGAACTCCAAGGACTGGGCATGCCTCATGGCACGCATCGCAGCGCCCGGCATCCTCGTCTGCGACGGAGGCGGCGGCATCGAGAAGGCCAGGCGCGCCGCATGGCCGAACACTCGTGTCCAAAGATGCACCTTCCATGCCTTCTGCCGGGTCAAAAGATGCACCACTACCAGGCCAAAGACGCAGGCTGGAGTCGACCTCTATGCCATTGCGAAGGACCTTATGCGCATCGCGAGCAACCAGGAAGCGGCAGAGTGGATGGCGCGCTTCCACAGATGGTGTTCTGACTACGAGGAGTTTCTGAAGGAGCGCGCAGACGATGGTCGCCGCTTCAAGCATGAGAGACTCAGGAAGGCGAAGCGAGGTCTCGTCGCGCTCTGCAATGCCGGAACGCTCTTCACGTACCTTGAAGAGGATCTCGTGGCCGGAGGCCCCGTTCCTTCCATGTCCAACAAGATAGAGAACTTGAACGGCCGCATCAGGCGGATGCTGTCGATGCATCGTGGTATGAGCATCGACCACAGGGTCAAAGCGGTCTTCTGGCTCTGCTATATGGAAGCCGAGATGCCCAAGAGCTTCGCTTGGATGCTGCGCGAATTTCCCGACGATGACCAGATACGAGAGTGGCGAAGGCTAGCCGCCAAGGAGCAGGGAGACGAGAGCGGCGCACCTGCCAGATGGGGCGAGGGATTGGTGTGGTCTGAGCTCCATCGCAGCACGCCTTATCCATATCCCACCGATTAAGCTTTACACACTTTTCTGCCTATATGCCT